>DASYPF010000422.1:0-6296 GCA_036006905.1 Acidobacteriota bacterium | reverse complement strand
GAGCTACAGCTTTGCCCTGGTCGTCGCGAAACAACACAACTTTTTCGCCAAACACAACGCGGCTCAGCGGTCCTGTTTTCAGCTCCCGTCCCTCTGCAGCGATGTACCAGTAGCTTTTCAGTGACATCGACTATTTTTGGTTTGCCTAAAATTTTTGGGGGCTCATTTTATCACCGCTTACTTTGTTGCCGTAAGATTTCGAGAGAGTGCGATGCAAGTCGCCAATGGTTTACAGACCCCCAGACGGCCCGCGCCGATTCATCTCAGTTTGTGGGCGCCAGTTGGCGTCGGCTCAGGACCGCGTCACACCCACCACCGGCAGGCCATAGGCCTGGGCGGCGAGCCCGAGCGCGCCGTCGTGGGTGGCCATGACCAAATTCACGCGCGACATCTCTTTCCAGAGGAGGGCGGTTGCGAGGTGAATCGCATCGAGAGTGCCAAGTTCCGTCGGCAGCGGTTGCGCCGCCCGGTCGAGGACCACGGCATCGATTTCCACCAGTTCCAGGGACGCAATCAGCTGCAGGATCGTGGCGCGACGGCTCGCAACCTCAGTATCCGCGAGATTGGCCCGCAGCCGAAGGCGATCTAAGGTGCGCAGACTCTCGGTCATCACCAGAGCGCTCGAGACGCCCTGCTGGATCTGTCGCCACTCGGCCAACGCATCGGGCTGCCGCAGCGCCACCCGCAACAGCACGGACGCGTCAACGTAGGCAATCATCGATGCCCCTGTCGTTCTTCGAGGAGCAGTTGCACGACGTCGATGTTCAGTTTCGCCGGCTTGGGCAGCGGGACGCGATTCGGCGGCGGCGTGCCTGGCGCGGGCTTCCGAACACGGAGTGCGGATCGATCGCGGACTGGGACGATCTGGGCGACTGGCGTTTCGCGGTCCAGTACCGCAATTGTCTCGCCACGTCGCACTGCACGAAGGTACTCACTGAGCCGGGCCTTCAGTTGGGCGATGCGCACCTGCCTCATGGTCATATTATGACTAGAAATAGTCACTTATGCAAGTGTAGTGCGCGGGAATCAAGAAACAATCGCAGTGATTCACTGAACCGGCAGGGTGGCGAAGTTTTGTCCGCGGAATAGAACTGCAAGAACGACCACGGGGGCGGAGGACGTTCCGCTGATGGTGCCGCGAAAGCTGCGCGTCTCAATTCCGGCCGTCGGAAAGAGTCGCTCCAGAGATTCGGCGATCTGACCACTCGGCGGTAGGACAACCTCGCGGCGGGCCACTTCCTTTCCGCTCTCTTCCCTGAGAATCAAGGCGACGGTGACAGAAGCATCAGCAGTATTTGCGATCGCGATCCCCCCCGAGTTTGCCGCGTCGTGGCGAACCGGTATGAAGAAGCGTGTGAGCGGCCGACCCGGCTCAATAGCCGCTACGGCAGAGCCAAAAAAGATGAATCCCGTGATGGGCCGCTCGGCGCTGACGCGCACGGAGCCGACTCGCACGAGGTTGCTGCTGTCACGGGTTGCAAGCGCAATGCTCCCCACGGCAGGCACGGCCACCGTGGCCTGGCTGCGCGTGGTTCCCCCAAGATTGAATTGCAGGGGTTGTCCTTTCTGGTCGCGGAATTCGACTGTAGCAATGGCTTCTTCTGTGTTGGAATTTCCGAGAACCAGCTCACCATCGAAGCCCGGACCAGTAGCAAACTGCGCAAACCAAAGCGTCTCCGGCTCGACTACAAAGGCGTCATTTGTTCCCGTTTCACTTCCGCCTCCAAGGCGCGTTGCGCCCGCAGGAATGTAGATGCGATTGCCGATTACTGCGGCGCCGATACCGTGGCGCGGCGTGAGCATCGGATCGAGCGACTTCCATGTATTCTTGTCGGGATCGTAAACCTCGACTTGCGGAAATATTCCAACCGGGCTGTTGGGATTCCCTTCACCTCCAAAGGTGTAAAGCTTATCGCCCACTACCGCTCCCGCATGGCCGGAGCGCGCCGTCGGCATACGCGCTTTGACGCTCCAGGTATTGGTAGCCGGATCATAGGCTTCCAGTTCCGATCCCTCGTTTGGCCGTCCGCCTGCCACATAAAGCTTGCCACGAATTGCGCCGGCTGCCAGATGATTCCTGCCGGTAGGCATCGGGGCAAGCAGCGCCCAGATGTCCGTGGCTGGATCGTAGATTTCCAACTCTTTACCCGTGGCGCTCGCTCCACCGACTGCATAGATCTTGCCGTCGATGACGGCCGCAGCCAACCCGCTGCGCGCTGTGGGCATCGAGGTCTTCTGATTCCACCGATTTTGTCCCGGATCGTACTCGTAAACACGGTCGCTGTTGCCCGTGTCGCCGTTGCCTCCCATTACATAAAGCTTGCCGCCCACCGAAGCGGCCGCTGCATGATCCACTTCAATCGGAAGCGGAGCGACCATTCGCCACGAGTTGGTGACCGGATCATACTCCTGAACCCGGTTTGTCCGCGGCAATCCTCCGATGACGTAAATCTTGCCGCCAAGCTCGGCGGTGGCGACCTCCTGGTGAGGATCCGGCATGGGGGCCAAAGATATCCATGCACCGTCAGCGGCGAGGAGGGGAACCATTGAAAGCATCAACACAAACGCGCAGCGCAGCTTAGCCGCAACCAAAAGTGTCATTGGTCATCCGTCATCAGTTAAGAATCTTTCTGAAAACAAGAAATTACCAACTTACTACGCAGCAACAAAAAAGCCGAGGACGCTTACGAACTCGTCCACAAGCCTACAGTGGCCGTAAGGACACAACCAAAGAAGTGAGCTAGCCACGTCAAGAAAGGCGCATGATCGGCGGCTGCGGGCTTGGTGGCAGCACCCACAGAGCCGCGACCGGAAGGGAGCGGCGCGCCAGAGTGAGTCGTCGCGACCAAGCTCTCAAAATCGGAACCTTTTGCATCGTTGTTGCGGCAAGTCTGCGCTGGGGTAGTCGCAAAGTGTTACATCGGCGCGCCGCTCCCTTCCGGTCGCGGCTCTGTGGCTGCCGGCGTCAACGCTGCCGCACACTGCCCGAATTGCGTGGACGGTGGTTTCCATCGGGTTGTCCCACCAGATTCTCGGTCCAGGTAACCGGAGGGTGATCCCAGCCTCATAGCTGTAGCATAATTCAATTTTCAAGACCTGACACCAACTGTTCTTGTTCACCCAACTGAAACGCCGGGAGCCACTTGCGCGTCACAGCCAGCGTCGGAGCGCAGAGCGTCGGAACGTGAGAAAAAATTCACCGCGAAGGCGCGAAGGCCGCGAAGCTAACAGGCATGCCTTGCCCCTCAAACCGAACTAAACAATTGACAGAAGTGTGCTTCGAAGAAAACTCGAGATACTAAAATCAAAACTCTTCGCGCTCTTCGGCGTAGATGGCGAGATATTCACAGTTATGGTGTTGAATGGCGTTGTGCAGATAACTTAGACTGTCGCGCCGCGCCCTTCCGGTCGCGGTTCTGCGGGTGCGCTTAACATGCGCTATAGAATCGTTTGAAAAGTTCCTCGGCTACGGCTTACAGTTCGACACCACGAAGGAGACATTGTTTGAAATCACACCGCCAATCTCAACGCGCAGCGTGTAGCTGCCCTCAGTCCCTTCGGGAAACGTACCTTTTGCACTGAAGCTTCCGTTAGCATCGGTCTTAGACCATTCTGCAATTTCCCAAGGTTGACCATTGCTGGTTCCTAAGAGGCGTATAGGGCTATTGGGTGTGGCGTTGCTCACTGCCAGACTCCAGGAAGCTCCGATGCAATACTTAGCTGAATCCAATGCTAGTACCGGGCTGGTTGCCGACAAGAACGTGATGTCAAACACGCCGCCGCCGAAGGTTCCCGCATAGACCGTACTTGGATCTTTCGGGTCCAGTGCCAGCGCAGGAACGGAGGTCGATGTCAAGCCGGAGTTCTCCGCACTCCAGCTTTTTCCTCCATCCATGCTCCTGAATACGCCAGCGCGTTCAGTCCCAGCGTATACCGTACTTGGGGTCTGCGGGTCCACCAGCAGGGTCCGCACGGTAGTCGATGTTAGCGCGGAGCGAAACCACGTTCGTGCTCCATCGGTGCTCTTGAATACTCCACTGCCGTAAGTTCCCGCGTATACCGTGCTTGGATCTTTAGGATCAACCGCCACGGCCGTGACATAACCACCGGTGAAGCCGGAATTCGACGTTGTCCAGGTCATTCCCCCATCGGTGCTCTTAAACACCCCTTCGAATGTGCCGGCGTATAATGTAGTCGGGTTCTGTGGATCCATAGTTAATGCATAAATGCCGTGGCTGGAGCTGAGCGCGCGATAAGGCCAAGTCTTACCTCCATCAGTGCTCTTAAATACTCCGATCTCACGAACATCAACATCCCCATAGCCGGTTCCCGCGTAGATCGTACTCGGATTTTGAGGATCAACTGCTAGGGTCCAGCAGCCCACGAGCTCAGAGTTCACGGCTGTCCAGCTTGTTCCCCCATCGATGCTTTTGTACACTCCGTAATAAGTTGCCGCGTATAGGGTGCTTGAGTTCTGCGGATCAACCGACAACGCAGAGACAAAATTCGGCGCCGAGACAGAGCTGGCAGCACTCCAGCTCCTTGCGCCGTCTGTGCTCTTCAAAATCCCGCTGCCGGATGAGTTCCAGGTTCCTGCGTATATCGTGGTCGGGTTTTGCGGGTCAATTGCCAACGCTCCGATACTGGCAAGTTCCGGCCCGCGGCTTGTCCATACGTTGATTCCTGCCCAAGCCGTTCCCGGTACTGTTGCGAGAACAGCTAGCAACACTATCAAAATTATTCGCTTCTCACATTTCATGGCAGTACCTCCTCCAGATCCTTCTCCTAACACGCCATGGCTGTCCGATTAGAACGCTTTAACTTGCGGCTGAAACTCGGTCACGGCCGGCGGCGATACGAGACCAGCGTCGAGCTGACCCCGACATTACACCAAAAACACAGATGCTTATCAGCTTTATCTGAACTTCTGGAATAAGCGGACAGCAGAACGGCTGGAGAAAAGCATCGGATACTTCAAGCAAGCTGTGGAGCGAGACTCAAACTACGCTCTGGCCTATTCCGGACTGGCCGACTCCTACTCTGTGCGGGGCATCTTTGAGGCATTGCCGCCGAGAGAGCTGTTTCCGAAGGCGCAGATTGATGGTGTGCCCGAGCAGAGATGGTGAAAGGCATTTCCTGTGCTTCTCCACCGCGCCGTGAAAGAAGGAAAGCGCGTCAATGTCGTCGAAGGATTCTTCGGGGCTCTGAATCTGCGGCAAAACGGCTATCAATGTGTAGTGGCCCTCATGGACTCGAGCCTGGGCGAAGCGCGACCTCCTAGTGAGCGAGTTTGAAAACCCCACGTTTCTGCTCAACCCGGATGAGGCAGGTGCGAAACTCAAGCGGCAGATCTTGAATCTGCTGCTGCCGGCCATGCCGGTCCGCGTCATTGAACCCGCAAAACAAGCTGACCAAATGACCGGCGAAGAATTAACCGTCGTTTTCCAACCCAAAGCGACATAAAATGGAGGAGGCATGGCAGCTAAAAACGGACTACAAGAGGCGATAACTCTCTTAATTCAAAATCAGGCCCTGTTCCAGTCGGAAATGACGCAAGCATTTCGGGAAATGCGCGAAATGAAAGAGAAGTTAGATACCATTGAAAAGATTCTCATACAACACAGCCAAATCCTAGCCGGCCTGCCGGAAGCGATCCGTCAAAAAGTCGGCTTCAAGTCAAAATAAGTCATGGGCGAGAACCCAGACCAAGCCCTGCTCTATGGCGCAGGGCTTTTCATAAGTGGCCAAATGTCGAAGCCGACTAGCTAAGAACGTGTTGCTAGAGTGGCAGGTCTTCAGCCTGCTGCTTCTTCTGTCACATGCCCCGCACACGGTAGCACCACGTTAGCTCCACGCCGCCGTCACCGCCTACCGCCGGGCTGAACGCAAGCAGGGAGTCATACCCATGGGAGTTCAAAATGAAAATCACCCGCCGTGATTTGGGGAAGTATGCGGCAGGCGCCGCGGCAATGGTTACGCTTGAGCCGCTTGACGCTGCCGACCGAGGACAGCAGCTTGCTTCGAAGATCGATAAGATACTTTCATCACCGGTGCTGCAGCTCGAGGCGCTTAAGCAGCCGGTAAGGATTGCCGCGATCGATCTGCTTGCAAATGGAGAGAATTTTATGGTCCGGGTCCGCGCTGCCGATGGCGCCGCGGGAATATCGGTCGCTCATCCTGATGCGATACGATCCACCTATCCGATTCTGCTGAAGCGAGTCATTCCGTCATTTGTCGGCAAAGATGCCCGCGATCTGGAACGCCTTCTGTGGGAGGTGTACCTTGAGCGCGACAAC
>DASYPF010000421.1:0-21079 GCA_036006905.1 Acidobacteriota bacterium | reverse complement strand
ATCTATCGGTGCTGGATGGATCGGCAACCATATGATGAACAGCAATACCTGACATCATTACGGAGCAGGAAATCACCTCTGTTCCCAATGATCAAACAAAAGGCAGCTTAAACTTGACAAAAGACCTCAGATGTCTTCGGGAAAGCCCGCTGAAGCGGGCTTTGACTCCACCTGTCGTTTCAAAAAATGCCCAAACTCTAGCGCAGGGCGCACGGCCGTGCGCCCCTGCGGCTCCTTTGGTTTACCTCATAAAACACAGCATGCTGAGATGTCTCTGCATCGTCATTGCGACCTCTGTGTTCGCAAGTTGGCAGAACCCTGGTATTCCCCATATGCCCCGTGTTCCCAGTGTTCCCCGTGGTTAAATTTCTTTTTAGGGTCTCGCATCGTCAAAGTTAAAATGAACCAACACAGTCAGGAAAATGAAACTTGTCCTGTCCAAGAAACTCTGCCCGTGCCGCCTCCCAAGTTAAGTACAGTATGAACCACTGGGAACACGGGGGACACGGGGATTTAAAGGAAGCCAACGAGGACACTGACCCAACAAATGCCTAACTCGTCTCTACGCGTCCGCTTCGCCCCCAGCCCTACAGGCTATCTCCACGTCGGTGGGGCTCGCACCGCGTTGTTCAACTGGCTGCTAGCGCGCAATCAGGGGGGGAAGTTCATTCTGAGAATCGAGGACACCGATCTGGAACGCTCATCGCAGCAGATGACGCAGATCATTCTCGACTCAATGCGCTGGCTGGGAATGGACTGGGACGAGGGGCCCTTTCACCAAGCCCTTCGTGTGGATCTGCACCGGAAGAATGCCGAGCGATTGCTATCGGAGGGGAAGGCGTACCGCTGCTATTGCACGCCGGAGCAACTAGAGGAAAAGCGCAAAGCCGCAGAAGCCGCGAAACGAGCCTGGATTTACGATCGCGCTTGTTTGAACCTCACTGTGGAAGAGGCTCGCCGGCGGGTTGAGTCGGAGGCGCCGAGCGTAATTCGGTTTCGCGTACCGGAAAGCGGAGAGACTGTCTTTCTCGACTTGATTCAGGGAGAGATTCGATTTGAGAATCGTTTGATTGAAGATTTTGTTCTATTGCGTTCCGACGGTATGCCTACCTACCACTTGTCCGTCGTATCTGACGATATCGACATGCAGATCACTCACGTGATTCGCGGCGCCGATCATATCTCCAATACACCCAAGCAACTGCTGCTGTACCAGGCTCTGGGCCGCCCGTCGCCGGAGATGGGCCACCTTCCGCTGATTCTCGGCCCGGACAAAAAGCGCCTCAGTAAGCGGCATGGAGCAACCTCGGTCGAACATTATCGCGACCAGGGGATTCTTCCGGAAGCATTGGCTAATTATCTGGCACTGCTGGGTTGGTCTCCGGGAGCAGATCAGGAAGTGATGGACGTTGCCGACATCGTGACGCATTTTGATCTCTCTCGCATCAATAAAGCCAATGCCATTTTCGATGTCGCCAAACTGGAATGGATCAATGCGCAGCACATGCAGCGCATAAAGATCGAAAAGCTGTCGGGAATGGTCAAGCAGGCACTGTCGGAGACCGGACTGTATGACCGGGCGTTCACCCGGGATGAGAAGAGTCTAAAAGCCGCCGTGGAGTTACTCCGATCGCGTTGCAAGACCCTTCGCGACTTCACAGGCTGGGGCCGGGCATTTTTCGTGGATGATTTTTCTGTCGATCCGGAAGGGAAAATGAAATATCTGGACGATCCGGGGATTTACACAATTTTGCAGGAACTGGCCGATCGCTATGAACAGTTGCCGGATTTCTCGCTGGCATCCACCGAACAAGCATTGCGGCAATTGGCCATGGAGTGCAACATGAAGGCGGGAACCCTCATTGGTGCCGTCCGCGTCGCTCTGACAGGCAACCCCGTTGCACCGAGTCTGTTTGATGTCATTGTTTATTTGGGCAAGCAGAGAACCATCGACCGCCTCAGGCGTGCGGCGGGTGTCGCGTGAACATCGAGCTCTCTGTTGTCATTCCCGCCTACAATGAGGCACAGCGCCTCCCTTCGACCCTGTCCCAAGTGAAGGAGTACCTGGATGCAGAGGAATCCAACTATCAAATAATCGTGGTTGATGATGGGTCGACAGACGCGACTGTCTCTATCGCCCGGCAGGCGCAGGTTTCTTTTCCGCAGCTTCAGGTTTTAGAGAACGGGCGAAACCGCGGGAAAGGCTTCAGTGTTCGCAGCGGGTTCCTGCACGCAGGCGGAGCGCTGGTTCTTCTTACCGACGCTGACCTGAGCGCTCCCATCGGGGAGTTTGAAAAATTGCGCTCTGCTCTCGATGGAAATCACGGAGCGATTGGATCGCGCGCATTGCGTGACAGCCAGATCTTTCGGCACCAGCCGATCTTTCGCGAGCTGAGCGGAAAGATATTTAATGTGATAATGCGCATCCTTACTGGATTGAGTTTCCATGACACGCAATGCGGCTTCAAATTATTTCGCAGGGAGCCATTTCTGCCCGTCTTCCAGGCCCAGCGCAGTGATGGCTTTGCTTTTGATGTCGAAATTCTCTATCTGGCGCGGAAGTTCGGATTGAAAGTTGTAGAAGTCCCGGTGCGATGGGGAAACGTGGCGGGTAGCCGCGTCGGATTGGCCGCCGGGATGAAGTCATTTATCGAGATAGTAAAGATTGTTTGGATGCACCGATGAGGGAACGGTGGTCAGTGGTGAGTGCTCTGTGACAGTTCCCAGTTCGCAGTCTCCAGTTCCCAGTTTTCAGTTAGCAATGGATATTGATGCAAAACATTCAAGCCCGCCGCCCCGAAGACCCCGATTATTCACGAGTTCATCGAAAACCCGACGGGTTTACAGAGTATAGCCGGCGGCAATGCCCGTCCCGCCGCGCGGGGCGGGCGACGCCGCCGGTTAGCTCCCCCTCAATCCATCTGACGCTGAAGGCGTCACAGAGCCTGAGCCACGGATGGCGTCGATCCAAGGAGGCGCCATCTTGGTGGATCGTATGGGTTAATGATCTGCCAAGGTCATTAGATTCTGGGTTCCTTGCCGGTGAACTAAACCGTCTCGCTGCGGAACTTACGGAAGGACAATTCTTCGGCCCCTGCAGGGCCGATATTGTTTTTGATGGATGGGGCCCACCGGCGGCGTCGCCCGCCTAAGGCGGGCATTGCCGCCGGCTATATTCTGTAAACCCTTCGGGTTTTGGCGAACTGAGAACTGGGTACTGGGAACTGAACACTGCGCACTGCCCACTTAGTTGGACTCCTTCTTCATCAATCGCGAATAGATTTCTTTTCGTGAAAGGCCATGTTCTTTGGCTAAGATCTTGAGGGCTTTTTTTCGATCTACACCACTCTTCAGCAAGCGTTCATATTCTTGCTGCAGAGATCCTCCGGATCGAATGGCTTGGTGCTCCTCGGGTTTTCGCACTAATAGGACAAACTCTCCCCGAATCCGCTCCCGCTCAGCCAGTATCCGTCCAAGTTCTGCCGCCGAGCCTCGTAAGATCTCCTCATGCATTTTCGTGAGCTCGCGGCCGAGCACAATCTGGGGTCGGTTCCATAACTTGTCAAGCTGGCGGAGTAACGAAAGGATCCGATGAGGGGATTCAAAGAAACAATAGATGCCGGGCTCGGTAATTGTTGTCAGAAATCGTTGCTTTTCGCTGGCTCGCGAGGGAGGGAATCCGGCAAAGACCACCCGATCGGTTTCCCATCCTGAGACCGCGAGCAGTGCTGGAAAGGCCGAAGGACCCGGTACCGGCACGCAGGTGATCCCCTGGCTGGCGGCGCCTGCCACTAAGTGCGCCCCCGGGTCGGAAAGCGCCGGCGTGCCGGCATCGGAAACCAGTGCGACCGATTCACCGCGCTGCAGCCGCTCGATTAGTTCTTTGGCGCGCCGCCGCTCGTTGTGCTCGTGATAACTGATCAGCGGTTTGGGAATGCCATAGCGATTTAGCAGTTTGGAGGTAACGCGCGTATCTTCACATGCGACACAATCGACGCTCTTGAGAACCTCCAATGCCCGCAGCGTGATGTCCTTGAGATTCCCGATAGGTGTGGCGACGACGTAGAGAGTTCCGAGCATTTTCAAATGCGAAATGCTCCGATTGCGGATTGCGGATTGTGGATTGCGGAATATGTCGAATACAGAACGTGGAGTGCGGCACATTTCGAATGCGGAATGCGGAATGTGGAGTGCGGAATGCGGAATTCGGATGATAGATTCACACAGAAGCCATTCAGTCTGAGCGAAATATTAACCCGATCGATATCTGCGATTTGCATTCTGGAAACTCTAATGCGCAATCGAAATATTCCGCATTCTACATTCCGCATTCCGCATTCGAAATGTTCCGCATTCCACATTCCGCATTCCGCATTCAAAACATTCGTCACACCGCCAGCTTCGCTTCCGGAAGCTGGAACTCACGATGCAAATGCCAGGCCACATTCAGCAGCGTCTTCTCCTGAAAATGATTTCCCAGAAGTTGTACCGCCACCGGAAGGTTTTCGGCAGAGTAGCCGGCCGGGATCGAAAGCGCCGGAATGCCGGCTAGATTAGCCGAAACGGTAAAAACGTCGGTAAGGTACATCGCCAGCGGATCCGATGTTTTTTCACCCACACGAAATGCCAGCGTCGGAGTGATTGGCATTAGAATGGTGTCGACGCTTGCAAACGCTTTCTGAAAATCCTGGATCAGAAGAGTGCGGACCTTTGAGGCTTTTAAAAAATAGGCATCGTAGTAGCCACTGCTTAACGCAAAAGTCCCCAGCATGATCCGGCGTTTCACCTCCGCGCCGAAACCCTTGGCTCGCGTCTTGCGATACATGTCGATCAAATCCGTGAACTCCTCTGCCCGGTAACCGTATTTGACCGCGTCGTATCGAGCAAGATTCGAGCTCGCCTCCGAGGTGGCGATCAAGTAATAAGTAGCGATGGCGTATTGGAGATGGGGGAGCTCAATCTCATGAACCTGGCAGCCCTGCCGTTTCAAGGCGTCGACGGCGCGCTGCATCGCCTGCCGCGTTTCAGCTTCTACTCCTTCTTCAATGAGACTGAATGGAACGCCCACGCGATGACTCTGCAATGGTGTGTCCAAGCCTGTTGTGTAGATTTCCGGAATAGAAGGATGCGAAGTCATGTCCAGAGCATCGTAGCCGGCGGTAATTTGCAGTAAGACTGCCAAATCCTCGGCGCTGCGGGCAAAGGGGCCGATTGTGTCCAGTGATGAAGAAAATGCGACCAGTCCGTAGCGTGATACACGGCCATACGTGGGCTTCAATCCGAAAACGCCACAAAACGCCGCCGGCGTTCGGACCGAGCCCCCAGTATCACTGCCAAAAGCTCCTACAGCCTCGTAGGCCGCAACGGAGGCTGCGGAGCCTCCACTGGATCCTCCCGGAACCCGCTCCAGATCGAAGGGATTAGCGGTGATCGCAAAAGCGGAATTTTCGGTTGACGACCCCATCCCGAATTCATCGCAATTGGTCTTTCCCGCAATGACCGCTCCCGCCGCCTCGAGACGCTCTACGACGGTCGCGGAATACGGGGAGACGTAATTACCCAGGATGCGCGATCCGCAGGTCGTCTTGATTCCCTTAGCGCAAATGTTGTCCTTGATTGCGATGGGAACACCGGTCAGCGGCCGCAAAGGTTCGCCCGCCTCTAGTTCTTTGTCGAGGCCCGCCGCTCGGGCGAGCGCTTCTTCGCCGGCGACAGTAAGGAATGCCTTCAGCTTTGGCTCCACCTGAGCGATTCGTTTTAGATGTGCCGCAGTGATCTCCTGGCAAGAGAACTTTTTATGCCGGAGCCCTTCTTGAATTTCGGCGATGCTCAACCTCGTATAGTCCATAGTTATTTGATGACTTTTGGTACGCGGAACTGGCCGCGTTCTGCGTCCGGCGCATTCAACAACGATATCTGCTGCGGGAAGGAATCGCGGGTATGGTCGGCGCGCGCATTTTCTGAATCGATCCGGAATGGCACGGCGTGATAAGTAGGCGCGACTCCTTCGGTGGGGACGTGGCGGAGCTGTTCAATATAATCAAGAATATTGGAAAACTGCACAATGAAGCCCTCCAATTGATCCTCTGTAAACTCCAAGTTGGCAAGTTTCGCAATGTGTTTGACTTCATCAATCGAGATTGCCATGGCTTATTTTCTATGGTCACCACTCATCGGTCATCAGTCAACAGGTCCGCAAGTCACCAAGTCCACGAGGCAGAATTCGCCGACGCTGGGAGCGCACGCATCCTGCGTGCCGGTCTTCAAAGAAGCACGCTGGAAGCGTGCGCTCCCAGGGGTCGACCTCCTACTGACCGATGACTGATGACCGATGACTTCCTGCCTACTGCCTACTGCCTACTGTCCTACAGCCAGGGCGCGTTGGCCCACCGCCGCGTTGGCTCTGATAAAGTAACGGCGAGTGAAATCGATGTCCTTATGGATTTGTTTTACTAACTCGTCCAGTCCGGAGAATTTCTTCTCAGCGCGGATCCGAAAATGGAAGAAGAGCTCTACTTCCTTTTCGTACAAATCCTGCCGGAAGTCAAAAAGATGAGTCTCGACGATTGGCCGATCTGACGTACGCTGTGCCACGGTGGGCCGAAAACCAACGTTGGTGACTCCCTGATAGGCCTTCCCCTCAATCATGGCCGATGTGACATAGACCCCGGTTTGAGGGATCAACTCATTACTCACATCCAGGTTGGCGGTTGGGATTCCAATGCGCGCGCCCAGGCCGTCGCCGTGCACTACAGCGCCCGTCAGAGAAAATGGCCGGCCGAGAAGCCGCCGTGCGATTTCCACGTGTCCATGCGACAGGAAACGTCGAATCTGAGTACTGCTTACCTTAATCTTGCGGAAATAATATTCAGAAACTTCCACTATCTGAATGGCCAACTCCTCACCCAGTTGTTTCAGCAGCGTGACATCTCCTTCACGATTGTGCCCGAAGCGGAAGTTCGCCCCTACATGCAATTCGCGGATGCCCAGTTTCCGGTGAATGATTTCAACGACAAAGTCACGGGCCGACAACTGCGCCAGATCCCAGGTAAACGGAATCAGAGCCAGCAAGTCGATGCCAATTTTATCCAGCAAAGCCGCCTTCTGCTCAAACGTCTGAATCAGTCGAGGTGAATCTCCGGGTGAAATAATTTTCTGTGGATGGGGATGGAATGTCAGTACGGCGGCGGTGCCGTGATTCTGCCGCGATTTGGCCGCCACCTCCGACAGAATTTTCTGATGCCCGCAGTGGACCCCGTCAAAGCTTCCGATTGTGAGAATCGGATAGGGAAACGTGGCGGTAATTTCTTTCAGACTCCGAACGATTCTCATATTTCCAAGGTCAAGCCATCATATGCCACGCGAACATTGGCAGGCAGCGAATTCTCCACTTCCTGATGTTCCAGTTGATGCGAGATGTGCGTAAGGAACGCTCGCCCGGGATTGATCTTTTCGATCTCGGCTACAGACTGCTCCAGGCTAAAGTGCGACGGATGCGGCTTGTACCGCAGCGCGTTAAGTACCAGAGACCCAATATTGCGAATTCGGTCGAGCGTACTCTCCGGCAGGAAGCTGGCGTCAGTGATATAAGCGAAGTCTCTGATCTTGAATCCAAGGATTTCCAGGTTCCCGTGGAGCACCGTTAGCGGTTCGACATGGATTTCACCGATGTCAAAAGCTCCTTCAATCAACTTTGTTTCGACACGAGGCGCTCCCTGGTAGGGAGCATTGTCAAAGATGTAGGCGAACGTCCGTCTTATGCACTCCAAGGTTCTCGCGTTTCCGTAGATGGGGATTGCCTCTTTCTGCAGATAGTTGAAGGGGCGGATGTCATCCAGACCCAAAATATGATCCGCATGCCAGTGCGTATACAGAACTGCATCCAGACGTGGAATCGGATGCCGCATCAATTGCGCTCTGAAGTCGACACAGGTGTCAATGACGACTTGCTGAGTCGCCTGCACTAAAATGGAAGGACGCGTGCGCCGATTTCGCGGATCCGCAGAGGTACACACCTTGCAATTGCACCCCAGCATGGGAACGCCGTGAGAAGTGCCGGTTCCGAGAAAAGTGACGTTCATTAATGGTCTAGTTGGCAACTTCTTGTTTTTTTGTCAAAGTTTTCAAAACCGGCCACGTGCACGTGATCGTGGCCGTGAACGGCTTTCTTGGTTCTGGCTCTGTTGCGCTATGGTCTCTGTGGTCAGCATTTTTGAATAATGCTGGCCCGGCTTGCTTCCGGCCACTGATAACAAATGACCATTGACGAGTCCGGACTGGTCTCTGAGTTCTACACCTGCGGAATCTTACTCTTGGACAGGTACTGCATTCGCAGCTCGTATAGCAGATTCTCCAGCAGGAGGCTCTCTTCGGCGGTGCGATTTCCTTCGGTCTTGCGTTGCAAGACGCCCAGCCAGTCGATCATTTGCTTCGAGGCGGCCAGATTCTGATTGGAGTGTCCTGCCTTAGGATCTTTGGAAGCCTCCATATACACCATCGCCGTGTTAGCCAACGACATCAGAAACGCAGAGAATTCGCCGCCCAGATCGGCCGGCGATGGCTCACGGGAAGAGGCGGGTCTCTTGCTTTTCTCCTGTTTGGGGAGCTCTTTCCTGGGCGGAGTAGGGGGCGCCTGCTCTTCGGGCGGCAAGTCGGTGCGTTCTTCACCGGTAATAGTGAATTTGCGTCGGTCGAAAATCTTAAATCCTTCGTCGCGTTGCTCCCTATCAGCCATGGAATCCTCGTAAGTACTCTGTAAACTGCCGATCCTATAACGAAAGCCCTTAGTTTAGCACGATTCAGCGTGCTGATTGGCCGCAAATGAACGCGGATGAACGCGAATGCTTTTGACCTACTTCTTGTTGCTATGATTCACTTGGTGTCAAAAGCATTCGCGTTCATCCGCGTTCATTTGCGGCCAAATTCTGAAGGGGTCGAGCATGGAAGAATTCACGCAACTGGTAGAGTTGATGGATATCTTGCGGGGCGAACAGGGTTGTCCCTGGGATAGAGAACAGACACGCGAGACGCTTAAACCAATGCTTGTCGAAGAGGCGTTTGAGGTTATCGAGGCGATGGATGATCCCCGCGCGTTGTGCGAAGAACTGGGAGATCTGCTGTTTCAAGTGGTCTTCCACGCACGCATAGCCAAGGAAAACGGGGAATTCGACATACGCGACGTGATGCGCGGAGTGTATGAAAAAATGGTGCGCCGCCACCCGCATATTTTCGGAGAGCAAAAATTTTCCACCAGCGGCCAGGTGCTTAAAAGCTGGGAGGAAATAAAACGCGGAGAGAAGAAAAAATCCGGGGAGGCCGAGAAAAAATCGATCCTGGAGGGGATTCCAAAATCGCTGCCGGCACACTACCAGGCATTCCAGTTGACGGCGAAAGCAGCGCGCGTCGGCTTTGACTGGCCCGACACGGCCGCCATTGCCGACAAGATGCGCGAGGAACTCGATGAATTGCGGCATGCGGAAACCGAGGGTGACTCTGAGAAGATCGCCCACGAGATCGGTGACATTTTCTTCGTGGCCGTCAACTTGGCGCGCCGCTGCGGAGTGGACCCGGAGACGGCGCTGTCGAAAAGCAATAAGAAATTTAAAGAGAGATTTCAGTATATGGAGGAATCGTTGGCCCGCGACGGACTGACCCTGCAAGACGCCAGCCTGGAGGAAATGGAAGCGCGCTGGGAGAAGGCGAAGAAAGAAAGTCGGCAGTAGTTTGGAATTACGAATGACGAATTTCGAATGACGAATTTCGAATGACGAATGACGAATGACGAATTTCGAATGGCGAATGGCGTGATACTCGATCACGAGCCCTAGGTCAGGTCTACAAGCCAGAAGTCGACGCCCCTGGGAGCGCACGCATCCTGCGTGCCGGTTTCCAAGAAGCACGCTAGAA
Source organism: Acidobacteriota bacterium (assembly GCA_036006905.1). Taxonomy (GTDB): domain Bacteria; phylum Acidobacteriota; class UBA6911; order JACQSX01; family JACQSX01; genus DASXTB01. The sequence goes on along the minus strand of DASYPF010000421.1, from coordinate 11,173 downwards.
GCGTGCGCTCCCAGGAGGTCGAGTCAGCATATATTTCTCAGCGCACTACTTCAACCAAGCCTGACTCGATGATGCGCTGATCGCTCGTGATTAGGGGCAGTTCTGCAACCTTTGCAGCCGCAACAATCAACGAGTCCATCGGGTCTCCGACGAGCCTTTGCGTCGTGCTTTCTAGAGCAATCTCCACTGTGATGTCCTGAGCTACAAAGCCGGGATAATCAAGAAGCTTACTTGCCCAACGCACGAGACTGCCCTCCTTAAGGGCTATACGGCCCCGCCGTAGCAAAGCATCAATTTCCAGAAACACGACAACGGGAATAAAGATTATGTCCCGGCCGTGTTCCGCGTCGCGAAAAATGCGAAGCGCTCTGCGCGAAAGTTTTGCATCCTTGCCCGAATGAAAATAAACCAACGGATGCGTATCGGTGACAAACGGCATCTAATCCCTTGGCGCAGAGACTTTCGCTAAAGATCTGGCAAATTCCTTTCGAAGTTTCCTGATATCCGTCTCCAGGTCTGTGGTCTTAAGAATGATGGAGCCGGCCATTGACTCCTTCTTTTTTTTCCTGCGTTCGTACTTGATCGCCTTCTCCTTTACGCCGCGCCATTCTTCCTGGCTGACGAGAACGACGTCCTTCTTACCACGCCGGGTCAGGATGATTTCTTCGCACTTTTCTGTAACTTCATCTGCCAGCCGAAATAAGTCCTTGCGCGCCTCCGTCATATTCCGTCTCTTCATAATATTACAAACGTACTTGAAAGATGTACATAAGTCAACATGCCCTGGGAGCGCACGCTTCCAGCGTGCTCAGCCCGCCGTAGGCGGGCGAAAGCATGTAGCCCCGGGTGGAGCGAAGCGAAACCCGGGGATTTAGGGAAACAAAAACAATTGGAGCCCGCGACAGCGGGCGACAGGTATTCCATGGCGCTTAGTGGTGAGTCCGATGTTGTTAGCGCGCGACAAGCCCCTGGTGTCGGTACGTGGTATCGGCTTTTCTGTCGCCCGCCAAAGGCGGGCTCCGGTTTATATATTTTCGTAACCCCGGGTTCCACCTTCGCTCCACCCGGGGCTACATGCTTTCGCCCGCAGTCGCGGGCTGCCGAAAGTGTCCAAAGCCCAGGACCGGCCTTCGGTGGGCGCTGCCAGGAGCGTCGACTTCTGGGCTTGTGGACCTGATGACTTGTGGACCTGATGACCTGTTGATCTGTGGACCTGCCGACCCGATGACTGATGACCGATGACTGATGACCGCTAACTGACCGATGACTTTAGCGCACTTCAAACTGCTCTTCCAGCAGCACCTGCTCCTGAGTGAGTTCGTCAAGGACGGTGATTTTAAGTGAATATTTTCCCGGGGCAAACTTGTTCAGCGGGAAGCGCACGTGGCAGGGAACTCCGCCGGCGGCGCTGTCCAGGTCCGTGAACGTGACGGGCGGCGCGTCGGACAGCTTTTTCCCTCCCGTATCCCAGATTGACGCGTTTAATTTGAGGCGCGCCTTCCCGCCGGAATCCAGCTTGGCGTGGTAGACATAAAACAGCACATAGAACTGCTGCAAGCGCGAAAAGACTCGATCCGTCAGTGGAATGATTTCCTTGTTGCCGATTTTTAACGGCGACGCGATGGAGATCCTTTCGTCATGCCCCTTCCCGGGCTGCGATATCTGAAATTGCGGGTTGCTGTTCTCAACTAGATTCGTCCCGAATACCAGAGTGCTTGCGATCAAATGCTGCGGGTCGACGGGCAGCTTGATTTGCTGTTCCACCGACGTCATCTGACCCCCGCGGTTCTCGCGCGCAAAGAAAGTCACGTTGTAAATGCCGGGATTCATCATGAATGCGTTTTGGTAGAGGACGGCATCAGACGAATCGGAAGCGCTCAGGTCGATAGAGTCTCGCAAGACCTGCACCACCTGGCCTTGAGCGTCGCGCGCAAAACCGACCAGATCGAGCTTCTGCTTCTGCGAGCCTTCACCGTGAATCAGTTCTCGCTTCGGAAACTTCAAACTCAATGGAACCAGAACCTGACCCGATGGCTGGTAAAAGTAATCAGCGCGGAAGTCCACGGCAAAATCCTGCGGATGCTGCTGAGAGATGATCGAACGCTCCAGCAGCTCTTCTTTTTCCTTGTAGCTGTAAGCCTGAAACGGCTTGGGCGACGTATAGCCCCGGCGGAAGGTGAGCTTCAAATTGGGAACCCGGCTGCGAACTTCAATCCTGCGGAACTGGCCGTCTCTGCCCGGTTTGCTCGAATAATATCCGAGCAGATAGTAATGAGAATTGTCCTCGCGCGCCTGCTGGAAAGCGGGCTGGAAATCATTGGAATCAACGAGCGCCTTTCCCCCTGTGTCCTTTGACAGCGTCTGCATCATTTCCTGCGAGCTGGACAGCCTGCTTAGCTGGTCGGTGACGGCCCGGCCGCTGAACATTCCTTCGCCCCTGGGACCCCGTTCGCGCGCGCTTCCGCCGGGCGCCAGCGCCACCAGGCCGCGCGTGTCTACCGAGTAAATACTGGTATTAGTACGGTTAGCGAAGTCGGTCGTCAGCCCAATCTCGTCCAGATTGGACGTATCCCTTTGCGAAATTCCCGCCGAAAAATATAGAAGGGCCTTGCGGGCCGGGATCTCTTTGTAGAGCTGTAGCACCGACTGAAGCGCCACCAACTGGCGATTGGTGTCGAAAATGGCAAACTCGGTGTCGTCGGCGATGAATTCTCCGAGTTGATCGTCTGACTGGTCCGCAGACGCGGCAGTAGAATCGGGAATCGAAACGTCCTGCTGGGTGGACAGCTTGTCCATCTTGTCCAGGGCGCGCAGCAGCAAGTCTCGATCATTGGTGAGATTGCAAACCAGCCGCAATTCCCCGGTGAACGAATAGACCGCCATCAGATCATCCATGGTCATCGTCTGCCGCATGAATTTGCGCGCCGAATCGACCGCATGAATCATCTCGTCGGCCTGCATCCCGGCCATATTGAAGAGAAGGATCCACAGGCGGTGTTCGGTAACTTTGGCCAGAGGGACTTCCACATTTTCATGCTGGCGGGGCACGACCAGACGCTCTTTCTCCTGAGCGACCGCTCCTGGCGGAGACTGCAACTGGATTTCACGGAAGGATTCGATCTTCTGCGGGATACCGTCTTCCGAGACCTCAAAATCGGATGCCTTCAGCCCTGTAATGGGACGGCTGTGAGAATCCAGCGCGCGCACATCTACCAATACCAGTTCCGTCGAAACACGGAACTGAACTCGAGGCCGGGTCTGTGCAATCTGGGACCAGACGAGCAGTGCGGCGAACGCAAGGACGGCGAAGAAATGCGCCACGAATTTCACGGATTTCACGTGTAGCGAGGAGAAAAGCCGCGCAGCGGCGCAGAGAATTGTAGCCGAGGCCGTGAGGCCTCGGTCCGGCGTCGCCGAAAATGACGAGCCGCGTAGCGGCGACAGAGTGTTTTTGATGTTCAAATACACAATCAATCGCAGGCATGTCATCTTGCGCATCGAATTCTGTCGCCGCTACGCGGCTTCACCTTTCTGGGGAACGTTTAACCGAGGCCTCACGGCCTCGGCTACAAATCTCTGCGCCGCTGCGCGGCTTTTTTTCATAGAAACCTCATCGGTCCTTTTTCTCCCCTTCGAGAAATTCGTGGCCGATTCCTCAAAAAATGAATCTGAAATCCAATTGGACAGTCCGCATCGGCCCGATGGAAGTCACCTGGCCAAACGCGGCGCTGTTGACGACCGTGTCGATGCTTCGGAAATTCGGATGGTTGGTCACATTGATGGCCGCCAGCGTGACTGCCAGGCGTTTGCGGTCGCCAAACGGGAACGTCCGGTTCACAATCAGATTCATTTGCATAGAACCTGGCCCGATGATCGTGTTTCGACCGGCATTTCCAAAGTCTCCAGGCGGCGGCAGTTGAAAAGCATTCGGGTTGAAGAAAAGCGCTGTGGTGGGATGGTCCACCGGCACCGGCTGGCCTGTGACGGTGGCGCGGAGCGATCCGATGGCTCCCGTTCCACTGTTGTTGCTCTGATTTCCTAGAACGCGCGCAGTAAATGGCCGGCCGCTGCTCGTCTGAAAATTCGGAATGAGAGTCCATCCACCCAGGGAATGATTCAACCAGGCCGGCGCCGAAGAGAATCTTTTCCCCCGTCCGAAAGGAAGTTGCCAGATGCCGCTTACCCCCAGGCGATGGCGCACATCGAAGTCCGAGAGCCCGCGCTCGGAGCGCAAATCGTCATCGTTTTGCGCGACTGAGCCGTTGCCGCCTCCGACCGAGGACATATTGTCGATACTCTTTCCGAAAGTGTAGTTGCCGTTTGCCGAGAATCCGCCGGCAAAGCGTCTTTGAACAGACAGGTGCATCGAATGGAATGACGAAGCGCCCGCGCTGCTTTGATAGAGAAACTCCTGCGCGTCGGGAATACGTCGCCGCTGATCGGTGTTCAGGGAAGAACCGGGCTGCGCCCGATTGGGCGAACGCTGCAAGTCAAGCGCGGTTCCCTTGCTCCCTTGATAACCGGCGATTGCCACCAGTCTGGCCGGGAGAGGCAATTGAATGTTCCAGTTCCAGTTCTGCACGTACCCGCTGCGATAATGCGGGTCGATCGCCAGCGTGTTTTGGATTGGATGAGCCGGGTCGGGAGGAAATCCGGTTTCCAATGTCAGAACGCGGTCGGGCTGCGTCAACAATTTCTGTGAAAAGGAAAAAGGCGGCTGCGAAACCAGCTTGCCAGTCAGTTGCCGGTAGATGGAATCGTTATAAATTACGCCGTAGCCGGCTCGGATCACGACGGGTCGATTCGTCCAGGGTTTAAATGCAATCCCAATGCGCGGGCTGAAATTATTTTTGTCCGGGAAGATCAAGCTGCGCGGCAGATCACCGGAAAATGCTCCCTGCTGGCCGGCGATGACTGTCTGCACTGCCGTAAATCCCGGCGCAATGTCGAGGTTAGCCAGTCGATCGTACTTTTCCGCCCCCGGCATGATCAGGTCGTAACGGACGCCCAGATCGAGTGTCAAATTGGGCAGCATCTTCCAGTTGTCCTGAACATACCCGTTGAGTTCCCAGTTGCGCAGATAAGAATCGGGCGCTCCGAAACGGACCGTCGTGGCCTGCGGTAAGCCGAGCAAAAAATCCGCAAAGTCGAAACCAGTTCCGGGCAGAGCGTGGCCAAGTTGGTCAAACGCGCTGGTGCTGAATCCGCTGAAAGTGAATATGCCGCGACCGTTAGGGTCGGCGATGCGGTTGTTCCACAAACGTTGAAAACCGGCACTGAAATGGAAGGAATGATAACCACGCACCCAGTTCAAGCTGTAGCTGGTATCGAGCTGTTGGAACGAGGTCACCGACGCATTAGCGTCCTGAAGACCGCCGAAACTTGTGAATTGAATCGATGGGACTCCCCAGTTGACCGGGCTTCGGGAGACACCGGATATCCCCAGTTCTCCTTCAATGTCACGCTTGAAGGCGAATGAGTTCTGTGTGGTGCCTGTGTTGCGATTGGCGCGCACATTGAACTGCTCAATCAAGCCGCGCCGGATAGTATGGCTGAGCCCCAGCGAAAGCGCCTGTCCGTTCCCGGAGCCTTCGCCGCCCAGCAAGGGAAAGCGATTGGCAATGTCGTTTGTCCGGTGCGAGGTATTGTAAGAGAGAGTCAATCGGCTCTGGTTAGTCAGCGGCGTGTTGAAATTCAGGTTCACATTCTGTGCCCGGTTGCCGACCGCTCGCTGAGTGTAGAAATTCTGCTGTCCCTCCTGATTGGGAAGCGGAATGAACTGCAGCAACGCAACCGCGATGGGATTGAGTTGCGATGCCGGTATCCGATTGCCGGCAAACGACCCGCCACCGCCGAAGGGATTGAAAATCCGCACCGGTCTTCCGGCCAGAGGGCCGGTAGAAAAAAAGGATTCAGAAAAGTCTCCCTGACGCTCCAGCGCAGTGGGGACGCGGGAGAAGCCAGTAAATAGGTCGTGTCCGTTATTCAAAGAATAATTCAGAAAGAATTGAGGACGGCCGCGCTGGCCAGCTTGGCTGCCGGTCTTGGCTCCGAGCCAGGGGATGGGCCCACCGATGCTGGCATTGAATCTCTCCGTGTTGTAAGGGTTCTCGGGCACTTCCTGTCCGGAAAGCGAATAGGGGCGCGCGTTGAGCGTCGAGCCGTTCCATCCAAAAGAAAGAGTTCCCTGAAGGCGATTGGCGCGCGCGCCTCCCATTCGATAAATCATTACCCCGCCCCCGCCACCCCCTCCACCGAAATCTCCACCGCCGGGAAGCTGGGGACCACCACCCGGCCCGGCAAACACCATCTGGCGGGCACCGTCTCCTCGTTCTCCGGGCCCTCCAGGACCGCTGAGCCCCCTGGCTATACGCGATTCAAATCTATTGGAGTTTCTCCTATTGTCCGCTCTTCTGAATTCATCGCCTGGACCGAAGAAAGCGGGACGATCGAACCGGTCGGCCATAGCTCCGCTGCGAATGATAGACACGGACTCGCCGCCTGGGGGCGGGAGAATTCCTCCGTTGGGAACAGACGTGGTATCTCCGCCAGGTAAGTTAAAGTTCAGCTCGGTAAACGCTTCACTGCCTTCGGTTGGGATGCCTTCAGGAGAGGAACCCGGCGCCGCAGTCGAAGGAGGAGCCAGTTTCAAGTTGATGGTCAAGTCCTTGGACTTCAATTCGACCGCCTGTGCGGCAATCCCTCCTGCAGCCTGTGCAACAAGCTGATAATTGCCGGGTGATACTTCAGGGAAGACAAACGACCCGTTCGGATCGGTACGAACAGTGCTGCGAAACTGGCTTCCCGGCCGAAGCAGAATCACTGTAGCTGCCGAAACCGGAGAATTCTTTGAATCTTGAACCTGACCTTCGATCTTGAATGTGACTGCGGCGTCAACAACACCGGCGAAGAAGGTAAGCAGAATCAACAGGACCAGCAGCCAGGATCTCACAAAAACCAGCCTCTTTCGCGCAGCCATGGATAAGAAAACCGAATGAAACACATATTCCCTGGCTACTTTGATTACTTTTACGAGTATCGGATTACGGCGTTTCATTTAAAAGCGGGTGACGAGTAGGGCCACAGTTTAGGCCGCGGATTAACGCGAATGAAAGCGCATCTTGATTAAACCACCAAGGACACCAAGTACACCAAGGAGGTCGAAGTTTGAGTATGAAGGCCCGCGGTTCCACCGCAGTGTCCTCAAATTTGCTTGAGCCTTCATACTTCAAACTTCAACCTTACTTTGTGTCCTTTGTGCCCTTTATGGTTAATTTAATCCGCTTTCATTCGCGTTAATCCGCGGCCTAAACTGTGGCCCTACCCGACATCCGCCTTTCACGCTTCGATGATGTCAAATTGCTCGAAGTGCACCAGCGGGTCAGCTTTGACGCTCACATCTTTCCTGGTCATCTCCCGGATCTCCTCCAGTACGATGTGTTCCTTCTCGCGCAGCGCTTGCGCCACTTCAGGATTGACTCGAATCATCAATTCGTCGCCGTCGCCCAGCGTCGGCAGCATCTTTTTCACCTCAGAATGGATCGAGTAGCAGACGGTTCGCACCGACTTGACCATTCCGATTCCGTTGCAGTATGGGCAGGGCTGGCACAGGATCCGCTCCAGCGATTGCTTTACTCGCTTGCGCGTGATGGCAACCAAACCGAATTCGTTAAACTGCAGGATCTTCGTGGGTGACCTATCATGCGCGAGTTCTCTTTCCAGAGCGTCCATGACCTTTTGACGATTGCGGCGCTCATCCATATCGATGAAATCGATAACGATGATGCCGCCCAGATCGCGCAGCCTGATTTGTCGCACCACTTCCCTGACAGCGTCCAGATTGGTCCGCGTGATCGTGTCTTCGAGGCTATCGCCGCGGCCGACGAATTTACCGGTATTGACGTCAATGGCCACCAGCGCCTCGGTCTGATTGATTACGATGTATCCGCCCGATTTAAGCCATACTTTCTGCTTGAGCGCCTTTTCGATTTCGCCATTGATGCCGTACTCGTCAAAAATGGGGCGCGTCTTGGTATACAATTTGACCCGGCTGACCATGCCTGGATCAAGCTTGTTGATGAACTCGACAATGCGCTCGTATTCACTTTCATCGTCGACACGCACTGCTTTAAAGTCGCCTGAAATATAGTCGCGAAGAAGGCGTGGGACCAAGTCCAGCTCGCTGTGGACAACCGCTGGAGCAGACATGTGTTCACCCTTTTGCCGGACCTCGTCCCACAGTCTGGTTAGATAGTGCATGTCGGCCCGCAGATCTTTTTCGTCGCAGTTCTGTCCCGCAGTGCGCACGATAAATCCGCGCTTGCTGTCTCCGCGGAGGCGCAGGACGATTTCCTTCAGCCGGGCGCGTTCCTTATCCGAGACAATTTTGCGGGACACGCCCACGTGGTCGACTGTCGGCATGTAGACGATGAATCGGCCGGGAAGCGCGATGTGCGAAGTGATGCGCGCGCCTTTCTTAGCGATCGGTTCCTTGGCAACCTGCACGATGATTTCCTGCCCTTCCCGCAGCAGATCGCCGATTGACTGTCGCTCGTGTGAATAGTTCTTGCCCCGCATGCGGTGCCGCGGTCCCTTGCGCTGGTTGCGTCTCTTGCGATCGCGTCTTTCTGGTCCCGCCGGAACTGGCTCTTCAATCTCTATCGTGCCAGCTTGTGCGGTCTCAGTCGCGGCAAGAGGCTCATGAACGGGAGAGTCCTGGGCCACGGATTCTGCGCCAGTCGGCCTGCTTGCATTCGACTCTGCCGGCAAGTCGGCAAATTGAGGGATCTCCGGCGCCGCGAAAGCTGCAGGAGCGCCTGCAGCTTCAGAGTTTTCCGAAGTTCCGGATTCAGGGCCCGAAGTCCTCGACCGAGAATCTCGCGAATGAGGTTCGAATGGGTCATCCCCGGAAAGAGAGAATTCATCCACTCGCCGGTTTCCATGAACTCGCGCTTGACGGTCTTCCCCGGATTCAGAACCATTCGGCGGGGTTTCCGAAGACGAAGACCGGTCGCCGCTCTCTCGCTCCAGCGCTGCCTGCGCTTCACGCACTTCGTCGAGCCAGTTCGGAGAGAGTGACGTGGCAGCCTCCTTCGGCTTTTCTTCGGCCTTTCGTTCTCGCACCGGCTCGGCGACAGTGTTGACAAGAGGCGTCTCCTCTGTGCCAACCGAGGCGCCTCTGGTGGAAATCGGCTGTGGCTCGGGGCGTCCTTCTTCGGCGCGAGATTCCGCGCCGGGCTCGGGACGTTCCGGGCGCCCTCTACGCCCGCGACGGGCACGACCTCTGCGGCGCGGCTCGTCTGGCTGGATTTGGTCTTCTTTGGTTTCTACTTTTAGGAGTTTTTCGGCGGCCTGTTCAGCATCGCTGAACATTTTCTCGTACTCTTCATAATCCTCTACGAAGTCCGAGACGTAGAGGAAGGCGTCGCGTTCCAGCCCGATGTCGACAAATGCCGATTGCATCCCGGGCAGAACCCTGGTGACTTTTCCTTTGTAGATGTTGCCGAGAATACCGCGGCTTTTACTGCGTTCGACGAAGATCTCAGTAACTTGATCTTCTTCTAGAACTGCCACCTTCGTTTCCAGAGAGGTGGCGCTGACGATAAGTTCTTTGGACATATACCTCCGTTGCGGAATCTAGATTGGAGGTACACATCGGCTCTTTCATTCCTGCAAGAGGTGAACTTGGATGTAGGTCAGTTGGCAATTGAATGGAACAACGTCCAGTTTTCATCACATTGCTAGTCCCGGATAGCACGGTTGACAACCGGGAACCCAGTAACCTGCTAATCCATTTCTCCAGCCGATGGTGAGAATTTTGTACACGCGCCGGCGGAGCACTTGCGTCGCTCTAGGGACCTCGCCCTGACGTCGGCTTTCCGCAAAAACTCTTGCTTTGTGTCCAATCTCTCCAACCAGATCCTGATAATAGTTTCTTAAAACTTTGATGCCTAATGATTCAACAAGCCGTTACCCGTGGTAGCTTGTAAGATTCGCGGCGCGCGCCCTGAGAAGGTATGAAGATTCAGAACCGCGCCCGTGAGGGCGCGCGCGGAGAATGTTTGTTAGTGCCTCAGTGCCTACAAAGATTATGAACCGGCAGCAATTAGAGGATTTCGGCGGATTCGTTAGATTCTCCGCGCGCCCTGACGGGCGCGGTTCTGATTTTTTCACACCTTCTGACGATCGCGGTTCCGATTTTTCCTCACATTCTTGAGTCTTTCTTCAATCTCTCTTAGCCAGATACTCCAAAACACTGTCAGTATAACAGTTTTTGGCGGAAAAGGGGGTGGTTAGAACGTCGCGGATAGAAAACGAAAGTAATGGTTTGACGGGCCCTAATCAGGCCGGTTCTTAATTTAACTGTTGATTTGAAGCGAGTTAGCCTTTGCGCGTCCGCAAGAAATTCATAGGATTTAGGGGGCGGTCATTTAAGCGCACTTCGTAGTGGAGATGTGGTCCGGTAGACCGGCCGCTATTCCCTACATATCCAATGATATCCCCACGTTTTATCTGCTGTCCGGGCCGAACCACCACGCGAGACATGTGGCCAAAAAGCGTGGACATTCCAAAGCGATGGTCCAAAACCACCGCATTCCCGTATCCGAAACGCCCACCAGCGAAGGTCACGATGCCGTTGGCGGTGGCAACTACCTTATTACCATACGGGGACGCGATATCCAGACCTGGATGGAAGTCCTTACGTCCGCTGAATGGATCCACCCGGAATCCAAAACTACCGCTCGGATATCCTCGAACAGGCATGATCGATGGAGTGACGGCTGCCAGAGTATTCCGGCGCTGGTAGATGTCATTCAACTGATGAAATTCTGCCTGAAGATCGCCCACACGGCCCTTCAAATACTCAAGTCGGTCACCTGCGTACATAAAGCTCGGGTAGTCAGAAGGCTGCCCGCCGATCCCCGCAAATGCCTCCGCGGGCTTCTCCATTCCTGCCATCTTGGTCAACCTGCGAGATATCAGTTCCAGGGATGCCAGTTTCTCTTCCAGTTGAGCTGTGGCGGTCTTAAATTGTCTATTTTCAGAACGGAGATTTCCGTTTTCGCCCTGCAGTCGTTCGTAATCTCGGGTCCGATAGTTTAAGGACGCGTAATGGAAAGATGCAAGAAAGCTGACGACTAAAAACAGGATAAAGAAAATGCCGCCGCTTAAA
>DASYPF010000420.1:0-6351 GCA_036006905.1 Acidobacteriota bacterium | reverse complement strand
TCAGATCGCGATAATACCGCCAGCGCATTGCCCTGAGCATCCAGCACTCCATCCACATCGGTCAAGAAAATCAGCCGTTCGGCCTGTAACGCCGCGGCGCATGACGCGGCCAACAGATCCGCATTAATGTTGTAGAAGTCGCCCTGCCTGTCGGCAGCCAAGCTGGCCATCACGATGATCAGACCGAGACCGTGAAGGCGTGACAGAAGCTGCCCGTTGACCGATTCCACTTCACCGACGTAGCCGAGGTCGATGTCAGCCTGCGGAGATGCGCACTTTCGAGCCGTGACCAGTCCAGCATCGCCACAGATTCCTAACGCTTGCCCGCCAAGCTTGCGAATAGCGACGACAATCTTTCGGTTCAGCAGTCCGCCCATGACCATCAGCGCGGCGTCGCGCGTTTGCTCATCTGTCACTCGCAACCCTTGCACGAAACGGGACTCGATACCGGTTCTCTCCAGATAGGCGGTCAAAAGCTTACCGCCGCCATGTACCAGCAGGCATTGGTGTCCCTGATGATGAAGCCGCAACAGTTGTTCCAGCACCGGCTTCCATCGCGCGCTTTCCACCAAAAGGCTGCCGCCCAATTTAATGACTAACTTCATCTGTATCCCTGCGGTAGCAGTCGGCAGAAGGCAGGAGGCAGGAGGCAGGAAAAGCGTCATTGGTCATTGGTCATTGGTCATTGGTCAAATGTCATTGACGGTCCATTACTTGTCAATTGCAATCGGTCAAACCAATGACGAATAACCAATGACTAATGACGAATGACGCTTTTCCTGCCTCCTGCCGACTGCCTCCTGCCGACCGCGTACTGCCTGCTGCCCACTGCCGGCTGCCTTCCGCTTACGGTCCCCGCAAGTCCAGTCGCCTCATCCAATCCGAAGCGAATATTCATATTTTGTATCGCTTGGCCGGCGGCGCCTTTTACCAGGTTATCAATCACTGAAACGACCGTCACTATGCGAGATTCGCGGTTAAAAACCACAGCAATTTCGCATCGATTGGTATGGGCGACTACCTGCACTTGAGGTAGTGTTCCAGAAGCAAGCAGCGAGACAAACGGCGATTCTGCATAGCGGCGCCCAAAACATTCTCTCAAATCACCTTCCTCGAGGCCGGCTTTCGCACGGAAGTAACAAGTGCTCAAGATGCCCCGGTTCATGGGAACCAGATGGGGCGAAAACGCAAACGGAATTCCATTACCGACTTGCTTCCCCAGCCCCTGCAGTATCTCCGGGAGGTGACGATGATTTCCCAGCTTGTAAGCGAGACAGTTTTCGTTGATCTCGGCAAATATGTAGTCGGCGTTCCGTCCTGCCCCCGTGAGGCCTGACTTACTGTCGCAGACAACGGGCGCTTGCCAATCGATGTACTCGCAAAGCGGAAGCAGCCCAAGCAGAATGGAAGTTGGATAGCATCCGGGGTTGGCAATCAGCCGAGCACGAGCAATTTCATCTCGACGGTATTCGGGTAATCCGTAGACCGACTCTTGCAGCAGCGTGGGATTGGGGTGAATTAGGGAATACCACTGCCGGTAAAGTGCGGGATCTTTTAAACGGAAGCCGGCGCTCAGATCAATTACGACCACCCCTTGGTCCAGCAGTTCGGGAGTCAGGCCCACGGCATTTTCGATTTCAGTCGCCAAGAAAACTACCTGCGCCTTCTTCCCATTTACCGCATCCAGCAACTCCTCGACGAAATTCTCCCCATAGCGAAATGGGAAAAAAGCATCGGCTGGAAGTGACGGCGCGAAGCGAGCTAACTCGGCGAGCGACTTGCGCGAGCCCGTCAGCAGCACCGGCTTTGCCACCGGATGGTATTGCAGCCAGCGCACTAGTTCCCGTCCCGAGTAACCTGTGGCGCCTATTATGGCAGCGCGCAATTCATCGGACATAAGAATGTATATTTATGCACAGAACTGCATAAATATACAAGATAATTTTGGCCCGCCGCCGCTGTAGAAAGACATGGCTTCCTTTATGCCTTTGTGAATGTTCGGCTAGAAGGAAATTTTAGGACACGAGAACGACGCGGCCTAGCCACAACAAAAATTGTGCACTCAAATTTTAACCACCAAGGACTTACCGCGGCCTTAAGGCCGCAACCAAAGCGTCACTGGTCATCAGTCATCGGTCATCGGAAAGTAACAAGTTGGCAACTTCTGGTTTTTCTGACCAAGTTTTTCCTGATGACTGATGACCGATGACCTTTTGGTTGCGGCTGTAAGGCCGCGGTAGGTCTTTGGTGGTTAAAATTTCTTGTCGCATAACATTCCGATTTACACTTGATTCCTTTCTCTTTAATGTGAGTCGATCATGCGCTGGATGGTCACTGGAATCTTTGGATTGATGGTAATTGTCGGCGGCACTATCGGGTATGCCAAAGCGCGCAGCATGGTTTCTCTAGTATCCGGAGTTGTTTGCGGCGGACTCCTGCTGTACGCTGCCAATCTAATTCGCCAGTCTCACGCCATAGGGGTTCCCACTGCCGCCGCTGTCTCGGCACTGCTCGCTGTGATTTTCACCATTCGCTGGCTCAAGAGCGGGAAGTTCATCCCTTCGGGGGTACTGTTAATCTTTTCTCTGGTTGAACTCCTCCTTCTATTTCGATAAAACAGAGGCAGTGACCCCGCAATTTGTGTACATGCAGGGTCAGCAGCTAATCAGCCGGATCATTCGTGCTGAGGGCTGCTTTTTCCGAAGGACAAAGCGATATAATCTCTGGTCGGTTATTTAACGGAGGTGCAAATTGAAACTGCTGCGAGTTCTTTCGGCGCTCTTCGTTTTCTCTTTTGCCGTGATCACACTATTCCCGCAGTCACAGGCCACAACGGGGCAGATCACCGGCCAAATCACAGACACCTCACGGGCAGTTCTCCCGGGAGTATCCGTAAAAATCTCTAGCACTGAGACCGGCTACAAGCGTGATGTAACGACCAATGACGAGGGAATTTTTACCGTGCCCTTGATTCCTCCAGGAAAGTATCAACTCGCGGCCGAGCTGACGGGTTTCCAGAAGGCCGAGGTTAAAGACATCGTCATTACCGTCGGATCAACGAGAACGATCGACCTGACGCTGCAGGTGGCAGGCGCGACTGAAAGCATCACTGTCAGCAGCGAAGCTTTGGTGGAAACCACCTCCCCTAATGCGAGCGCCACAATCAACAACACCGCCATCGACAATCTTCCCATCAATGGCCGCCGCTTCCAGGACTTTGTCACATTGACTCCTACAGCCCAAGTCGACACTCAGCGGGGACAGATTTCGCTATCCGGTCAGCGCGGCATCAACTCGAATATCAACATTGACGGTGCCGACTACAATCAGCCTTTCTTTGGCGGAATCCGGGGCGGCGAGCGATCCAACACCGCCTTCACCATCCCGCAGGAATCAGTCAAAGAATTTCAAGTGGTGGCAGCGGGTTATTCTGCCGAGTTCGGCCGATCCACCGGCGGGATCGTGAACGCCGTTACCAAGGCAGGCACCAATAATCTTCACGGTTCGGGTTTTTATGTGGTGCGTCCCAAGAAATGGGCCAAGAAGAACGCATTCGATCAAACGGCCGCTCCCACGCAACAACAGTTCGGTGGATCTTTCGGTGGTCCCATCGTAAAGGACAAGGCGTTCTTTTTTGGAGCGTACGAACAACAACGGTTTCGAAACCCTCGAGCCGTTCTCTTTGACAATCTCACCAACTTCACACCGACGGCCAATTCCAAGGAAGCGTTTGATTTTTACAAGTCGCTGGAGACACCGTTCACTCAAACCAACGACGCCAAAGCGGTGTTGGGGCGATTTGATTACCAATTCAATGAAGCGCATCGTTTCAATGCTCGCTACAGTTGGAGCATCAACAACGCCGAGAATGCCAACGCCACCGGCAATCAACTGTTCCCCACGACGGTCAGCGCTCTGTCCAATAACGGTACAGAGCGAGACGGGACCAATAGCATCGTGGGACAGTTAAACAGTGTTTTTAGCCCTAAGCTGATCAACGAGGCTCGCGGCCAGTATTCTCGCGAGAAACGGCCGCGGTTGGCCAACGCGCTCCAGCCGAACGTAACCACAAATGTCGGGAACTTCGGCACGGTATCTTTCCTGCCTACCACCGAGCTCGATTGGCGCGTCCAGGGAGCCAACAACACCAGCATGATTTTCGGCAATCACACCTTTAAGATTGGAGCCGAAATCAACCACGCCTTCGCAAACCAGGTTTTCGCCTTTAACCAGTTTGGCGCATTCAGCGTCTCGGGAACCAACACGGAAACGCTTCTCGACACACTGGGCGTAGGGGGAACGATTCCCAACCGCTTTGACAGCACTACAGTTTCCTACCTGCGCCAGATAGGAAATGGCCAACTCAGCCTCCGGCTGACTGACGCAGCCATATTCCTGCAGGATTCCTGGCGCATCCGTCCGAACTTCACGCTCAATTACGGCCTGCGCTGGGAAGGCGAGTTTAACCCTAACCCGGAAACCAATAACGCTTCTCTGCTCGCGCGCGTTCAGAATTTTAGATTCCCTTCCGGCCATGTGGTTGATCCGACATTTATCCCCGATAACCGCAATCAGTGGGCCCCCCGAGCCGGCTTAGCCTGGGATCCCCGCCACAACGGAAAGACCGTCATCCGGGCTTTTAGCGGGGTCTACTACGCGCGCTCACCGATGCTGCTATTTGCCGGTCCGCTGAACAATTTCCGTCTGCCTGCGGGAGATCTTTCCGTTCGGCTCCCGTTCGCGGTTCCATCTTCAAACCCCAACAACACCGTCTACAAGCAACTGAAGCTGATCGGCATCGACCTGAACCAGTTCTCGCTTGGCAATCTTCCCATCATCACGCCGGAGCAGCTTCAGGCGGTTGCGCAGGCATTGCAGCTTTCTACGTTTGATCCATTCACGGGCGCGCAGCCGATCACCTGGGCGAACGATTATCGAAATCCCCGAGCATTCCAGTGGGGGGGCGGTTTTGAGCAGCAGTTGACAAGGGACCTGACAGTCGGAGTGGAATACAACCAGGTAAACACCGCCTATCTGCAGCGCAACCGGGAGCTGAACATCCCTGCTCCCAGAATTCGCTCCGATGATCCGGCCCAACGTCCTTTCTACGGATTGCGCAGCGGCACAGCGCGGCCGGTTCCCAGTCTTGGAAGCGTTCAGGTGCGTGAATCCACAGGCCTCTCGCGCTACCAAGCGTTAACGATCCGCAGTAACTTCTACCGCTCCTGGGGCCAGTTCAATGCCTTCTATACATTGGCCCGGTCGCTTTCCGACGACGACAACGAGCGCGATGCCGGAGGAGTCAGTTACGAGGACGCATATAATTTGCGCCCAGAATACAATTATGCGCGTCTGGACCGGCGGCATCAGTTCGTGGCAAATCCTTTGTTCTTCCTCCCCGGGGGATTTGATGTGGCCGGCGCCATCCGGCTGCGATCGGGAAGGCCAGTCGATCCCACCTTCGGCGCGGACGCCAATGAGGACATAGGCGGCCCCGACCGGCCGTACAAGGCCCCAGGACAGCCCTTCAAGCGCGATTCGTTCCGCAATCTCGCTCTAAAAGAGATCGATCTGCGGGTGCAAAAGCACTTCACGTTTGCCGAGCAGCATAAGCTGATCTTCTCGCTTGAGTTCTTCAATGTGTTCAACTACGAGAACATCCAATTGGCTGGCAGTGCCGTTACTAACTACTGTGGCAGTCCGGTTCCGCGCGATTGCGGATTTGGCGCGCCGACCAACGTGAATTTCCTTCAAGTCATCGACCGGAATCCAGCTTCTCCCCTCTTTAACAAGTTCTTGCTGAACAACAATCCGGGCGCGCCCTTCCAGGCGCAGTTCGGGCTGCGCTATCAGTTTTGATGATTGCTCTCGTAGAGACGCGCTACAGCGCGTCTCGGGAGTGTGGACATTTCGGCGCACCGTTGGATCTCATGGTAGAGACGGCGCGCTGCGCCGTCTCATCGCTGCGGTCCGCTGATCCGTTACGATGAGACGCGGCAGCGCCGCGTCTCTCCAGGACGCGCCTACGGCGCGCAAAGCGCCGCATAGCGGCGTCTGACTTTAGCCCGGCCTTTCAAGGCCGGGAGTCCGAGACAAAGAAAACATCTCGTCGCGTAGCGACGATTGATTCAACCCGGGCTCAATCATCGCGCCGCGACGAAATGCATATTTATGATTCGTTAACCCGGCCTTGGAAAGGCCGGGCTAAATTCATCGGTCGCTAACGCGACCATAGAGGTGCGCCAGCGGCTGTTCCTATTGAACTTAAAAATGTTAAAACATTTTTCTTTGAACTTTAAGGCTGGCAGAGCCTTCAAATAAGAGCAGGAGCCCTTTTGTTTTCACCTGACA
>DASYPF010000419.1:0-9916 GCA_036006905.1 Acidobacteriota bacterium | reverse complement strand
TTCTAATCCGCGATCCGCGATTGGGTAAATCCGCAATCCGAAACCCGCAATCCGAAATCCAAAAACCGCAATCCGCAATCCGAAATCCGCAATCCGCAATTGGATAAATCCGCAATCCGCAATCCGCAATCCGCAATTGGGTAAATCCGCAATTGAGTAAAATCCGCAATTCACCGCAGCCGCTCTCGCAGCTTGGTGAACTCTTGCTGCAACCTATGGCTGAAACGCACCGGGTAGGTTTCAGGGTTTTCCAGGCGTTTCACTCCTTCGGGCAATCGGGCCAACTGATCGCGCGCGTATTGTTGTATCCGCTTGACGTCAGGCCATTGGCAAACCTGTTGCCCTTCTTTCATGATTGGCTGGAGCAGTCTTTTGCCGGGCGCCTGTTCCGTGTCGATGATGATCACGTCTCCGATATAGGTGTCGCCTTCCCTATGCCGAATGACCTGTTTAGAGAATGGATAGGTCGCTTTGTCGGTGCTGGCCTTCATGGTGGGGATGCGGCGCCCGCCGGTAATCCGCTCCGCCAGCTTGTAAATTAAATTCACACTGGGAGCATCCTTGGAAATCACCAGGTCCGTTCCGACTCCAAAGCTGTCGATGGGCAACTGCTTTGCGGAGATTTCAAAAAGTTTGCGCTCGTCCAGATCGCCGCTGGCGACAATTTGAGTCTCCCTGTGGCCTGCCTCATCCAGAATTTTTCGCACCTTGGGAGCAAGCTGCGAGAAGTCCCCGCTGTCGAGTCGAACTCCCGGGATTTTCGAACGGAATCGCGCTACTAGTTGTGTCGCTTCCAGCGTGTCATATGTATCCAACAACAGGACGGTGTGTTTGGGGAAGATCTGGCGAAAACTCTCGAAGGCCTCTTCTTCCGAATCGAATTGCATTACCCAGGCGTGAGCCATAGTGCCAACGACAGGAACATCCCATTGCTGTCCGGCCAGCACGTTGGAAGTGCCGGCGCAGCCGCCGATGAAGGAAGCGCGGGCGGCCAGTAGGCCGGCCTGAGGGCCATGGGCGCGTCGGGTGCCAAAATCAATCACCGCTTTGTTGCCCGCTGCCAGCGCCAGGCGCGCGGCTTTGCTGGCCACCATCGTCTGATAGCTTAAGGTGGACAGCAGAAAGGTCTCCAGGATTTGAGCGTCGGGCGCCGGCGCTTTCAGTCGCAGGATCGGCTCCTGCGAAAAGAACGGGGTGCCTTCGGACATTGCCCAGACGTCGCCCTTGAATTGAAAATTCGCCAGATAGTGGAAAAAGGAATCGTCGACAGAAGAGAAAACGGGAAGCCTGCGCAAATAATCGAGCTGGTCATCAGAGAAATGGATCTGCTGCAGGTATTCGACCGCTTGTTCCAGTCCGGCGGACACCAGGAAAGCACGATTGGACGGCAGCTTGCGGCAGAAGACCTCGAAGGCGCAATCTTCGGTGATTCCATGCCGCAAGTAAGCGGCGGCCATAGTCAATTCGTACAAGTCAGTCAGCAGGCCGAGATTGGCGGGGGTAACAAAACCAGTCGGTTTTTTCTCTGGGCTCGCAGGCCGCGCGGATCTCTTTTCACCGCGAAGGCGCGAAGAACGGGCAGATTTGTTTTCACCGCGAAGGCGCGAAGAGCGCGAAGGTTTTTTTATTTTTCCAACCTTTTGTGATTTTCTCAAAGCCGTTCGCCGCTTCGCGCTCAAACATTCTCCAGAATTCAGCTTGTTCCTTGACACAAACGTGTCACTTCTTGTTTTTGGGCAAGAAGTTTTAACCACCAAGGACACCAAGGACACAAAGCCAGAATTCCAGTGTCTGACAAATCAGGCCTTGGTGACCTTAGTGTCCTTCGTGGTTAAAACGTGTGTGCACAATTTTGGGTTGCGGCTTGCATCTTCGCGGTGAAATTTATTTCCCGAACACGCGCTCGAAAATTTTGTCTACGTTGTGAAAGTAATAGTCCAGGTTGAATACCTGGCCAATCTCCGCTGCGCTCAGTCGCGAACCGATGTCCGGGTCCTTCTTGACCAACTCCTCGAAGTCAAGATTCTCATCCCAGGCTTTCAAAGCATTGCGCTGGACCCACTGGTAAGCATCTTCCCGCAGCACTCCCTTGCGCGCCAGCTCAACCAGGAGCTGGCCCGAGTAAATGCCTCCGCGCGTCAGTTCCAGATTTGCTTTCATCTTTTCTTCATTGACTACCAAATTTGACAGCACCCTGTTGACCTGGCGCGTCAAGTACTGTGCCAGCATGGTGGCGTCCGGAAAAATGACGCGTTCGGCCGAAGAGTGCGAGATATCGCGCTCGTGCCACAAAGGTATGTTTTCCAGCGCCGTTACCAGATAGCCGCGCAGCACCCGGCTTAACCCCGAGATTTGCTCGCACGTGATCGGGTTTCTCTTGTGCGGCATGGCCGAGGAGCCCTTCTGCTTTTCACCGAAGGGTTCCTGCATTTCTCCCACTTCAGTCCGCTGCAGGTGACGGATCTCGGTGGCGATCTTATCGTAAGTCGCGCCGAGGATGGCCAGCGCCGCCATGAACTCGGCGTGCCGGTCGCGCTGCAGCGTCTGAGTGCTGACCGCGGCAAAATCAATCCCCAATCTGCTGCATACGCTCTCTTCCAGGTCGGGCGGAAGGTGCGCGAAGGTTCCCACCGCTCCGGATATTTTGCCGCAGCAAACGGCTTTTGCGGCCGCATCGAAGCGCCGCAGGTTGCGCTGCAATTCCGAATACCAGAGAGCAAATTTCAAGCCGAGAGTGGTCGGCTCGGCGTGAATGCCGTGAGTACGGCCCACCATGGGTGTCTTGCGATAGCGATCGGCCTGCGCGCGCAGTGTCTGCTGCAAGGCTTCAAGCTCCTTGCGAATCAGCGCAGACGCTTCTTTGAATTGCACTGCCTGGGCAGTGTCGACCACGTCGGTGGAAGTCAAGCCAAGATGAATGTAGCGCGACGCGTCGCCCACGTTTTCAGCCACGGAGGTGAGAAACGCGATCACGTCATGCTTGACTTCTTTTTCGATCTCAAAAATGCGGGCGACCGAAAATCGCGCTTTCTGCTTAATCTCGGCTAATGCAGCTTTCGGAATCTCTCCCCGCTCCGCCAATTCCTCACAGACGGCAATCTCCACGTCCAGCCATTTTTGGAACTTGTTTTCGTCCGACCAGATTCGCTCCATTTCCGGGAGCGTGTAGCGGGGAATCATCAGAAGTGCAGCGTCTCGGCAGGGCGGTCCTGATATGCCATGCGAAGTTGGGATCCGAACAAGGAACGCTTTGGTCGGGAACGCAACGCCTGATCAGCGGAATTGCGCGCAATGTCAGGATGGTTGTTCACCTGACTGATGTGGGCCAGCACGACGTACTCGGCATTTCCGTCATACTGGCAGGCTAGGAAATTTCCCGTAGCGGAATTGGAAAGGTGCCCTTGCGCGCTCATGACGCGCTGTTTGATGATCCACGGATAAGGTCCCACTCGGAGCATTTCCACGTCGTGGTTGGATTCCAGGATCAAGCAGTGGCTGTCGCGAATTTCCCTGCAAATAGCCGGTGTCAGCTCTCCCAAGTCGACCAGCAGCGCTATCTTGATTCCCTCGACGACCACCGTAAAGGCCACGGGCTCGGCGGCGTCGTGCGAAACCGGGATGGGACGGACCACAAAATCCTGAAATTCCGTGGAGAGCCCGGGGCGCAAGGTCTGCAATGGAGCTATGCTGTCTCTAACTCTTGCCGCCTGACGCGTCCCTTCGGTCATAAACACGGGCCGCGGGAATTCTTTGCAGAAGTTGCGCAGCCCGCTAACGTGGTCGGCATGTTCGTGGGAAACAAAGATAGCGTCGATTGTTTCGGGAGCAATGTCTACTTGCCCCAGTCGATTGAGCGTCTCAGTTTTGCTGAATCCGATATCGAACAGCAGCCGGCTGCGCGAGCTGGAGATCAGGACAGCGTTACCGGAGCTTCCGCTTCCCAGTATGTTGACCGCAACGCCCATCGGCCTCCTCACTCACCATCACTGATAGCACAAAATGGATGAAGGATGAAGCGGATAAAAGCAGACGCGGAGACACGGGGAGTGGGAAGACGCGGAGAGGGGGAGAGTGGGAGAGCGGGAGAGCCGGGGAGTGGGGGAGCGGGGGAGTGGGGGAGCGGGTCAGGCGCCGGGGTCGCCAATAGGCAACAGCAGAGCCGCGACCGGAAGGGAGCGGCGCGCCAGAGTGCGGAGGCACTGTCTCTCGAGTCCAAAGCGCCTATCGGTGAGACATTCCGCAAAGTTTTGTAGGTACTGGGTCTGGGAACGATCGCATAGAACTCATCGGTCGGAGGGGCATTCCGTGAACTCACTGCATTGAAGCGCCGCTCCGTTCCGGTCGCGGCTCTGTTATTGCCCGTCGATGACTTCTGTCCTGGTCCCATCTTCCACTCCCCCACTCTCCCCTCTCCCCCTCTCCCGCTCCGCACTCTCCCCTCGCCCTCCCAGGAGTGTATAATCTGCTCACGGCAAACCGCCTATGACAATTTCCAATGGTACACATCTCGGTCCCTACGAGATTCTTGCGCCCCTGGGAGCAGGGGGAATGGGCGAGGTTTATCGCGCCAAGGATACGAGGCTGGATCGGACCGTCGCCATCAAAGTCCTCCCTTCGCATCTCTCCAGCGATCCCAAGCGTCGCGAGCGCTTCGATCGAGAGGCGCGCACCATCTCCAGCCTGAATCACGCGCACATCTGCACTCTTTATGACGTGGGCCATCAGGACGGCATTGATTTTCTCGTGATGGAGTACCTGGAAGGAGAAACGCTCCACCAGCGATTGGCCAAGGGCCCGCTGCCGCCCGATCAGACACTGCGCTACGCCATTGAAACCGCGGACGCTCTGGACAAGGCGCACCGGCAGGGAATCACTCACCGGGATCTGAAACCGGCCAACATCATGTTGACCAAGTCGGGAGTCAAGCTGCTGGATTTCGGTCTGGCCAAGTTGCGTCAGACGGAATCCGGATCCGTCTTTGCCAATCTTTCAGCGCTTCCTACAGAGGGTGGTGAAGCTTTGACTGGGGAAGGGACCATAGTGGGAACTTTCCAATACATGGCTCCCGAGCAGTTAGAAGGAAAGGAAGTCGATGCGCGCACGGATATCTTCGCGTTCGGCGCTGTGGTTTACGAGATGGCCACCGGGAAAAAAGCCTTCGAAGGCAAGAGCCAGGCCAGCTTAATTTCCGCCATCATGTCTTCGGATCCTCCGCCGATTTCCAAACTTCAGCCCATGACGCCGCCGGCTCTGGATCGCTTGGTGAAAACCTGTCTGGCCAAAGACCCCGACAACCGCTGGCAGAGCGCTCACGATATTGCCAATGAACTGAAGTGGATTGATGAAGGGAGTTCTCAGGCGGGCGTGCCGGCGCCGGTGATCTCGCGGCGCAAGAGCCGGGAACGGATCGCCTGGTCGGCGGCAGGCGTCTTCTTCCTTGCAACGCTGGCTTTGGCCGCCGCGTTCGTCTATTTGCATCGATCGCCTGACCCGGAGCGTGCCGTTCGCTTTTACGTTTACCCACCCGAGAAATTGACTTTCACCTTCGGTACGATTTCCCCCGATGGCAGCCGGCTGGTGTTTCGCGCTCTCTATAACGGTAGACAGATCCTGTGGGTCCGGCCGCTGGACGTACTGCAGGCGCAGCCGCTGAACGGAACTGAGGACTCCATCGGTTCTGTCTTCTGGTCCCCGGACAGCCGATTTGTCGGTTTCTTCGCGGGAGGAAAGCTCAAAAAGATTGAGATCTCTGGAGGGCCACCGCAGACATTGTGCGATGCGGCGGCTGCATTTGCCGGCGCCTGGAACCGCGATGGAGTAATTCTCTTTGCAACTGGTTCTCAACCTCTCCACCGCGTGTCCGCCTCCGGAGGCCCGGCAACCCCCGTGACGACGCTGGAAAAATCGCGCCAGGAACTTGGCCATGCCTTCCCCTCCTTTCTGCCGGATGGCCGGCACTTCTTGTATTTTGCTCGCGCAGCGCAGCGCGAAAACGATGGGGTTTACCTTGGATCGCTCGAATCGAAAGAGACAAAGCGGATTCTGGCTGGGGTGTCACCGAACATTAGCTATGCGCCACCCGGATATCTGCTCTTCGGGCGGGAAGGGACGCTGATGGCTCAGCGGTTCAATCCGGACCGCTTTGAGCTGGCGGGGGATCCGTTTCCCATTGCCGAGCAGGTGGGGTTTGGGGCTGCCGCTCGTGTCCCGGCCCGTTTCTCGGTTTCTGAAAACGGTGTGCTGGTATATCAAGCCGGTAGCGGCGGTGCTGAAGCCAGCCAATTGGCTTGGTTCGATCGCCAGGGTAAACAGATTGAGCTGGTCGGAACACCGGGACCTTATCGTACTCTTGCGCTCTCTCCTGACGAAAAGCGACTGGCTGTCGAGCTCACAGATCTCCAGGCAGGATCGGGCGATGTCTGGCTATTTGATTTGTCGCGACGAGGTGTCCCATCCCGTTTTACTTTTGATCCGGCGATCGATACGGCTGCCGTTTGGTCTCCAGATGGAAGTCGGATCATCTTTGTCTCGTCCAGGGACGGCACTTCCAACCTTTATCAAAAGATCTCCAGTGGCGCCGGCAGTGACCAATTACTTTTGAAGGGGGCTGCAGGTCCGGCAATTGTGCCCACCGATTGGTCTCGCGACGGGCGATTCCTTCTTTATGAAGTCACCAAAACGGCTTCGAAGAAGGATCTCTGGGTGCTGCCGATGGGCGAATCGAACTTGCAAATGTCAGGGAGCGGGCAGGCGGAAAGCGGAAGGCAGAAAGCGGAAGGCAGTAGGCAGAAGGCGGAAGGCAGTAGGCAGACGGCAGGAGGCAGTCGGCAGGAGGCAGAAGGCTCCCCCGATCTGGGCAAGTCAGCAACGGGAGATCGCAAGCCATTTCCTTTTCTGCACTCGGAGTTCAATGAGCGCCAGGGGCAGTTCTCTCCTGACGGAAAATGGATTGCTTACAGCTCGGATGAATCCACTAAATTCGAAGTCTATGTGCAGCCCTTTCCGGCGACAGGGGCCAAATTTCAGGTCTCCACCAGCGGCGGCACCCAGCCGGCATGGCGGCGCGATGGAAAGGAGCTGTTCTACCTGACAACGGATGGAAAATTGATGGCTGTGGATGTAAAACTTGGTTCCACCTTCGAACAGGGTATTCCAAAACTGCTATTTCAGGCGCGTATTCCTACCGCATTTCCAGGCGCCTTTCGAAATTTCTACGTGGCTTCCGCCGACGGCCGGCGCTTCCTCTTTTACTCACCGATTGGCGAATCGGGTACTTCCCAAATCACCCCGATCACCGTCGTCCTCAACTGGACGGCAGGGTTGAAGCGGTGATTCCATTGCGGATTGCGGATTTCAGATTGCGGATTTCGGATTGCGGATTTTGGATTGCGGATTTTGGATTAATCCGAATGCGGAATTGAGAACGCGGAATTCGGAATGAATTGAGCACGCATCCGAGGTGTGATGCTCGTAAAGAATCAGTACCGCGAGCGTTAAGCGAGCGCGGAAAAAATTAACCACCAAGACACCAAGGCACCAAGGAGCTTTTAGGTTCCAGCAGTCAGCTACCGGGTGAGATTCGTCGCTGCCAGAAAAGAGCAGTAGCTCACGTTGCCGGTGGAGCCGACCACTAAGAAGCTAAAAGTCTCTTTGTGCCTTGGTGTCTTGGTGGTCAATTTCCCTCCCCCCGCGGCTCAGATTGTTGCTGCCTCTTGCGTGGTTGCCGAACTTGGTGTCCTTAGTGTCCTTTGTGGTTTCAATTCTTTTTTGACCACCAAGGACACAAAGGACACGAAGGCAATGTGGTTCCTCACCGCCTTCTGCATTCTGCCTTCTGTATTCTGCCTTGCGCCTTCGGTTCTCGTCTCCTTGTCTCCTTGTCCCCGTGTCTCCTTGTCCCCGTGTCCCCGCGTCCCCGTGTCTCCCCGTCCCCGTGTCCGTTTGTTAGAATGGTACTCTTAATGCAGGTCAACGAAAAAACAACGAAGAGACAAACAAATCTAATCGGCCTGACGCAGCCGGAGCTGGAAGAATTGGCGCGCGAGATGGGGGAACCCATCTACCGCGGTCGCCAGCTCTATCACGCCATCTACGCGAAAAAGATTTTTGATTTTTCGCTCATGACCGATCTTTCGATCCGCTTCCGGCAACGCCTGTTAGCGGATTTTCGAATGACGCTTCCATCCCTGCATTCCCAGCAGGAATCGAGTGACGGAACCGTCAAGATGCTTCTTGTGCTGGAGGACGGGGAAAAGATCGAGTCCGTTTACATTCCAGAAGCGCGCCGCGACACTCTCTGCATTTCCAGCCAGGTAGGCTGCGCGGTGGGATGTACTTTCTGCGCCACGGCCACCATGGGACTGCGCCGGAACATGACGGCCGGAGAAATTGTTGGCCAGGTGTTTTACGCACTCTCGGTCGGCATGATTCGCAAATCCGCATCGAAGGCAACCGGATCTGTCAGGCTTCAATTACCAAACAGGAACATGGATCGTCACTCCGGATCGAAGCCCGTCAACAACCGACCACGGACCACGGACAACGGACAACGGACTACGGACGACGGACGCTACGGTTTCAATATCGTCATGATGGGGATGGGCGAACCACTGCACAATTTCGAGCAGGTCACTCGAGCCATCCGCATCCTGTGCGATCCGGCCGGCATGGCCATCTCACATCGTAAAGTCACGCTTTCCACCAGCGGTGTAGTCTCCGGCCTCCGGAAGCTGGCCGAGGAGCCGATCATCCCGAACCTGGCGATATCTCTGAACGCCGCCAACGACCGGACCCGAACCGAAATAATGCCGATCAATAAGAAGTGGAATATTAAGTCACTGCTTGAAGCTTGCCGGAACTTCCCTTTGGACTCGCGGCGGCGCATCACGTTTGAATACGTGCTGCTGGCTGGAGTCAACGATTCCCCTCACGACGCCCTGCAGTTGGCACAGTTGCTCAACGGGCTGCGCGCCAAAGTAAATCTGATCGCATGGAACTTCAATCCGCAGCTCCCTTTTCAGACGCCGGACGCGAAGCGGATCGCACGTTTTAAGGAAATTTTGGAGGGACGAGGCCTCTCGGCCTTTCTGAGGAAGCCAAGAGGGACAGATATTTATGCCGCCTGCGGACAATTAGCAACTGGACCCGGGGATCGTTAACGTGGTCGTAGGCGTGGACGTGATCGTGGCCGTAAGGCCATAACCAAACGAGTGACGCCAGCCATGTCAAGAAGGGCGCATGATCGGCAGCTGCCCGCTTGCTGGCGGCACCCACAGAGCCGCGACCGGAAGGAAGCGGCGCGCCAGATTGAGTCATCGCGATCAGGCTCGCAAAATCGGAATCTCCCGCATCGTTTGTGGAGCAACTCTGCGCTTTTTCGCTCTCTGAGAGTTGCGCATTCCATTTTCCTTGGTATCTTATAGCTTGGGCTTGGTGTCGGGCCTCTTCGGTACGGATGTGTCATCAGGTCGTTCGATTATTAATGATAGGAGTTGATATGAGAAAAACACTGCTCTTTGTCCTATTGTTCCTCTGCGTTCTCTCCGCCTCCGCTTTCGCCGGGTCGCTGCAAGAGACGATAATCCTGCAGCAACAGCAAACTACCGGGGCTCCGACTATTACCAGCCTGAGCCCTTCATCAACGGCTACGGGCGGCCCGAGTTTTACGCTGACTGTCAACGGGACCGGGTTTGTAAACGGCGATTTCGTGATCTTTAACAGCCAGCGTCGAACCACAACATTCGTTAGCGCTACTCAACTGACGGCCACGATTCTGGCCGCCGACATTGGCAGCCCAGGTACGGCTTTTGTCACCGTCAGCCATCCCTTTGGAACTACCTCGAATACCGCGACATTTACAATCACGGCTGCCCTGCCTGGCGGGACCACCCTCTCTTTTGCTCAGATCGCGGAGGGA
>DASYPF010000418.1:0-9477 GCA_036006905.1 Acidobacteriota bacterium | reverse complement strand
CCGCAGGTATTTCTGAGGACATGCCCATTGCGCTTGTTTCCAAAGGAACCACGGACGAAGAAAAAACTGTAGTGGGGACGCTTGCCGATATCATAGAAGCTTCGGAACAGATCATGGCTCCGGCCGTCATTGTTGTCGGAGAGGTGGTACGGCTGCGAGACAAGTTGGCGGTTACAGCCCAGGAGGCCCGAAGGGCTGCCATGGGGTAGGCCCCGGGACAGGACGACAGCACTGTTCTTGAGCCCGCCATAGGCGGGCTCTGACATGGGTGGCGCCTGTGGTCCCCGGCGCAAAGGATTTGGACGGGGATTCGGATCTCAGATATGAGCATGTACAACACTTCGATCTCTAAAGATACTTCGAATCGTTTGCCCGTGATCTCTCTCCAGCAAAGAATCAATGATCTGGAACTTTGCCTGCAGGAAACCCTTAACCAGTTTCATCCGAAACTGGCTCTGGCTTGCAGCTTCGGCGCCGAGGACATGGTATTGGTCGACGCCCTGGGGCGATTGAAGCCCTCCGCTAAAGTGTTTTATCTCGATACCAGTCTACTTTTCGATGAGACCTACCAATTAATTGAACTGGCACGGGACAAGTATTCACTTTACTTTGAGCGGGTGACCACCGATCTCACTCTGCAATCGCAGGAGAAAGTACACGGTCCGGCACTATGGATGCGTTTCCCCGACCAGTGCTGCCAGATCCGCAAAGTGGAGCCACTGAAGCGTTACCTTTCTACGCTGGACGCCTGGATTACCGGCATCCGCCGCGAGCAAAGTGCGACGCGGGCACACAGTCAGATCAAAGAATGGGACTCAAAATTTGCGTTGACCAAATTCAATCCTCTGGCATTCTGGACCTGGAAGGATGTTTGGAGCTATATCTGCCAATTTCAAGTCCCCTATAATCCACTCCACGACCAGAACTACCCCAGTATCGGGTGCATTCCCTGCACCGCTCCGATTCTACCCGGCGAGGATCCACGCTCCGGCCGGTGGAAGGGATCTGCCAAAACCGAGTGTGGGCTTCACAAATGATGAATGTCGAAGGTCGAAGGTCGAATGTCGAGGTTGGAATGGCAAATGAACATCACGGCGATTGAAATTGGATCTTTTTGAGCGTTTCCTCTTAAAACCCAACAACCCTTGAACGGGCCGATTAAAACCATGTCATGACTTTAACGAATCAGGAGCACATTCGTCATTCGAACTTCGAACTTCGAAATTTGTCGAACCTGGACAAACTGGAGCAGCAGAGCGTCTACATCCTCCGTGAGGCCTATAACAAGTTCAAAAAACTGGCTCTGCTTTGGTCTATTGGAAAAGACTCAAATGTCTTGCTCTGGCTGGCGAGAAAGGCTTTCTTTGGAAATGTTCCTTTTCCAGTGGTGCACATCGACACTACTTACAAAATCCCCGAAATGGTTCAGTTTCGCGACCGCCTGGCGCGCGAATGGAACCTGAATCTCATTGTGGGACGAAATAACGACGCGCTCGATCGCGGCGAGACGTTTCCGAACGGAAAAGCGACACGCATCCGATGCTGCTCGCTTTTAAAGAAGGACGGCTTGCAACGGGTTCTCGACGCCTACGGCTTTACCGGTTTGGTTGTGGGGATTCGCCGCGACGAAGAAGGAACCCGCGCCAAGGAGCGTTACTTCTCGCCTCGCAATAAGAATTTTGAGTGGGATTTTAAAGATCAGCCGCCGGAATTCTGGGATCAGTATAAGACAGACTTTCCCGCCGGCACGCATCTCCGCATTCATCCGCTGCTGCATTGGACGGAAGTCAACATCTGGGAATACATCCATCGTGAAAACATCCCGGTAGTGGACTTATATTTTGCCAAGGACGGCAAGCGTTATCGGAGTCTTGGTTGCGCTCCCTGCTCGGCTCCCATTCAATCTGAGGCTTCCAGTGTCTTAGAGATCATCGAAGAACTGCGCCGCACGCGACAGAGCGAACGGGCCACACGGGCACAGGATCATGAAGCCGAAGATGCGTTTGAAAGATTGAGGGAAAGCGGGTATATGTGACGTTAGAGGTTAGAGGCTAGAGGTCAGAACCTGGATTGCGGATTGCGGATTTCGGATTGCGGATTGTTGTAAGCCAGCTCTCAGCTATTAGCCGTCGGTTGTCCACTTCGAGCTGATCGCTCCAAGGCAGCATTCCAAAATCCGCATTCCAAAATCCGCAATCCGAAATCTGCAATCCGCAATCTAGCCTCTGACCGCTAACCTCTGACCTCTAGCCTCTGACCTCTGATCTAAATATGCAACCCGAACAATCCGTCATCGTCACACCGACCACTGAATTGTTTGACGTTCAGACCCAGGAACAGTTGCGCATTGTAATCGTCGGCCACGTCGATCACGGCAAAAGCACACTGGTCGGACGATTGCTGCATGATACTCATTCCCTTCCAGAAGGACGGTACCAGCAGATTCAAGAAGCCTGCCGCAGGCGCGGCGTGAAATTTGAATGGGCGTTTCTGATGGACGCATTCCAGTCCGAGCGCGATCAGAACATCACCATCGACACTGCCCAGACATGGTTTCGCACCGACAAGAGGCAATACGTAATCATCGATGCCCCGGGGCATCATGAGTTTTTGAAAAACATGGTCACGGGCGCGGCTGGCGCCGAGGCGGCGTTTCTTGTCATTGCCGCTGACGAAGGAGTCCAGGAGCAATCCCGCCAGCATGGATATCTACTGAGCCTGCTCGGGATCGATCAGGTCGCGGTTCTGGTCAACAAAATGGATCTGGTGGAGTACCAGCAGGAGGCCTTCGCAAGAATTGAAAAAGAATATGGCTCCTTCCTGAATCAACTCCGGGTTCAGGTTCGATTTTTTATTCCCATTGCGGCGCGCCACGGCGCCAACATTGCCGCTCGTTCGCCGTATATGCCGTGGTACGAAGGCCTGACCGCCGTGGAAGCGCTCGATCAGTGCGAGGACACCCGCGATGTCGAGCTGCCACTTCGATTTCCCATCCAGGACATTTACCGCTTCGACGATCGCCGCATTCTGGCTGGCCGCGTCGAGAGCGGTAACCTGCGAGTGGGCGATAAATTGACCTTTTGGCCTCGCAATAAAACGAGTGTGGTACGGTCCATTGAGAGGTGGAGCGCGCCGCGCAAGGAGTCAGCTCAAGCGGGAGAATCAGTGGGCATTACTCTGAGCGAACAGATCTTTGTCGAGCGTGGCCATGTCGCGTCTCATCCGGAAAATCCGCCGGTGGTTACGGACCGCTTTCGGGCGCGGCTCTTCTGGTTGGGCCGAGCCCCCTTGACCGGTGGCGCCCGGTATAAGTTGAAACTCGCGACTCAGGAAATAGAATGCGAAATTGAGGCGATTGAAAAAGTTATCAACACAACCACGCTGGAAGTGGCAACCACCAAGCGCGGGGAAATACATCGGGGCGAAGTCGCAGAGCTCACAGTCCACACCAAATACCCAATCAGTCTGGACAACTATTCCCGAATTGCTGCTACCGGCAGATTTGTGCTCGTTGATGCAACCGAGCTTTCCGGCGGCGGAATCATTCACGACGCCATATACAGCGTGCCGAGTGATTTGACCGTCAAGTCCCTGACTAATGTCACACGGGAGCAGCGTCATTTCCGCAACGGACATAAAGGAGGAGTGATATGGCTCACCGCCCATTCTCAGCCTGAAGTGCTCGTGCTGGCGCGCCAACTAGAACGAGCGCTGTTCAATCGTGGCATGGCGGCGATGGTTCTTGACGAGAAGACTGCTCTGGCCAGCCTGAATTCCGATCTGGGATTTTCCGCCGGCGACCGTGCCGAAGGCATGCGCCGCCTCGGAGAAATTGCTCGGATGTTTGCGCAAGCGGGCTTCATCGCTTTGACACCGGCCGCCTCGCCTTACCGCGCCGATCGCCAGCGCGCGCGCCGTATCGCGCTGCGCGATGGGTGTGAATTCATCGAAGTCTTCGTCAGGATCCCAGTGCCCAGTGCGCAGTGCTCAGTCGGCAGTTCCCAGTTCTCAGTGCCCAGTGGCCAGTTGGCAGTTCCCAGCTTTCAGTTGTCCGTTTCCAGTTCCGACTTCGCAGTCGTCGGCTCGACCGACTACGAGCCGCCACGAAGTCCGGACCTGACCGTTGACCATGAAAAGAGCTCAGTCGAAGCCTCAATCACGCAGATCATCGACGCTCTAATCGAGCGGTTGCAGCTACCCCCGGCAGACTACGCCATTTGAGGGGGCAAAAACGCCCGGCTCAAAAAAATTAAACCACGGGGAACACTGGGAACACGGGGAGATAGAAGGTTCTTCTATCAGCAACATCATATTGAGCGGTCGCTTCTGGTCCCCGTGTCCCCGGTGTTCCCCGTGGTTTAGTCTTTCTCCGCGGAACAATTCTGAGAGCAAATTTCCAGTCGGAGTTCCCTTGTGAACCAGTTCTTGCTGATGGCTGATAGCTGACGCTGCTGGCTCCCGCAAACCGGGCACGACATACCGCCCACTGAGCACTGAGCACTGCGCCATTGAACTTCCACCACACAGCTTGTAATCTTGTAGTCATGAGCACTATCGGCGACCTGGCAGAAGAGCTCCACGGAATCGTGGGAAAAGAAAACATCGTGGGAGATGCTTCTGAGCTGCTTCTCTATGAATGCGATGGTTTGACCTTCCACCGCCGGCCCCCACATCTGGTGGTTTTCGTCCAGACCGCGCAGCAAATCTCCGATGTAGTCAAGGTCGCCAACAGATATCGCATCCCTTTTTTGCCCAGAGGCGCCGGAACCGGATTGAGCGGCGGCGCCATTCCCATTCAGGGCGGCATCATTATCGAGTTGGCGCCGATGCAGAAGATCTGGCAGATCGACTTGGAAAATGAATTCGTGATCGCCGAGCCGGGAGTCATTAACCTCGCGCTTTCGGAAAAACTCAGCCCGTACGGCTATTACTTCGCACCCGATCCGTCCAGCCAAATGAGCTCCACCGTCGGCGGTAATGTTGCCGAAAACTCCGGTGGCCCCCATTGTTTGAAGTACGGAGTCACGGTTCATCACGTCTTGGCTGTAGAAGCCGTACTCCCAGACGGCACCATAGTCCAGTTGGGGTCACCGTTCCATCAGGCCGGATATGATCTTCCCGGGGTGTTTACCGGATCGGAGGGAACCCTGGGCATTGCAACCAAACTGTGGCTGCGGATTCTCAGGAAGCCTCAGGCCGTGCGCACATTTTTGGCGGCCTTTGACTCGGTGGTCACTGCAGGAGAAGCCGTCACCCGCATCATTGCGTCCGGAGTACTGCCGGCGGCGCTGGAGATGATGGATCGGCTTACCATCCAGGCGGTAGAGGCATCAGTCAATGCAGCCGGATATCCAACGGATGCGGCGGCGGTTTTGATTGTGGAACTGGATGGGCTGGCATCGGAACTCGAAGAGCTCGCCGCTCGCATCGAGGAGACGCTTGCAACATCTGGCGCCTACCATGTACGTGAAGCCAAAACCGATAAAGAGCGAAAGCAGATCTGGGCGGGGCGAAAGGGGGCGTTCGGAACGATGGGGCGATTGAACGCCAACCTTTATCTCCAAGATACGGTCGTCCCGCGCTCACGCCTTCCTGAAATCCTGGAGAAAGTTTATGGCGTGGCTGAGAAATACCAGTTGATGATCACCAGTGTTTTTCATGCAGGTGACGGCAACCTCCACCCGTTGCTCCTGTATAACGAGAAAATACCGGGAGACGTAGAAAAAGTATTGGCGGCCTCGGAAGAGATTATTCGCATCTGCATCGATGCGGGAGGCACTTTAACCGGCGAGCACGGGATTGGTTTGGAAAAGAAAGACTACATGTCCTGGATTTTCAGCCCGGAAGATCTGGCGGTTATGGAGAAGCTACACGATATCTTCAATCCCGATGGCCTGTGCAATCCTTCAAAGATCTTCCCTGAGACAAAGGTGTGCAAGTGCTTTGTGCTGGCGCCATGAAAAGTGTAGCGATTTTGGCCGCAAATGGACGCCGGAAGTACGAATGACGAAGTTCGAATGACGAATGACAAATCACTGAATCCTTGTCGTCATCATTCGACATTCGAACTTCGTCATTCGTACTTCCGGCGTCCATTGGCGGCCATATTCCTAACGATCATCCTATTGGTCCATTCTCAGTCACACACATCACACGCGGAGCGCCTTCGCGGTGAGACAACCTCCAAAATCGTCCTGGGCAGCGATCAGCTTTCGGATCTGAAATGGCTGGAGGGAAAAAAAATCGGCCTGGTAACCAATCATACCGGCTTGAACTCGCACCTGCAAAGAACAGCCGACGTTATTCACCAAAACCCCAAGCTCCATCTGAGCGCTCTATTCACACCCGAGCACGGATTAATGGGCGCGGCCCAAGCGGGAGTCGAGGTGAAGGGAGAATCCGATGAGGCGACTGGCGTTCCCGTCTTCAGCCTGTATTCGGAGAGCCGCGAACCGACCGCCGAAATGCTGCGCGGCATCGACGTGTTGCTGTTCGAACTACAGGACCTGGGCGTCCGTTTTTATACTAATACCGCCATTCTGGAAAGCGCGATGCGCGGCGCGGCCCGGGCGCACTTACCCTTGGTTGTTCTGGATCGCCCCAGTCCTCTTACGGGCGCGCGGATCGCCGGCCCCATGTTGGACCCTGCCCATAAATCATTCGTGGGTCCGTTTCCCGTCCCTGTCCAATACGGAATGACGTACGCAGAGCTGGCACAGTACATTAATGCGGAGCTTGCCATTCGCTGCGACTTGCGCGTCGTTAAATTGAAAAACTGGCGTCGCAACGAGTGGTTTGACCAGACAGGGCTTCCGTGGATTACCCCCTCTCCCAATATTCCCACACTCGATTCCGCGATCGTGTATCCGGGCTTGTGCTGGATTGAAGGAACAAACTTGAGCGAGGGTCGGGGGACGACACACCCGTTTGAGTGGATCGGCGCCCCGTGGCTGGATAACCGAAGGCTGGCAAACGAACTGAACGCCAAACAGTTGCCTGGCGTTTTTTTCCGGCCGATTGCTTTTCAGCCCACCTTTTCGAAATACAAGGATGGCTTCTGCCGAGGCGTGCAGGTGCACGTGCTGGATAGAAATCAATTCGACCCATTCCGCAGCGTCCTGGAACTGATTGTGGCGGTCCGGCGGAATCACCCCGATCGCTTTCAGTTTCTGGAACGGGGTTTTGATCGCCTTACCGGCTCCGACAAGACACGCAAGCAAATTGAGGCGGGCCTGCCGGTGGAGAAGATCATGGAATTGTGGAAGGCCGATCTGGCGGCGTTCCAGGCCAGGCGCGCAAAGTATTTAATTTACGAATGACGAAGTCCGAATGACGAATGCCAAAGGCGGGTGACGGGTGACGGATGACGGATGATGGGTGATTCTCAGTCGCCCATCTTCCTTCTCAACGAATTTAACAACGCGTGAAAATTGTTTTGGTGATGCTGCAGTTTTCGCGGAAAGACTCTCGTAGTAATTGCGCAATCTCTTGACAAACACAACATTGCCTGGACCTGTCACCCGTCATCATTCGACATTCGCACTTCGACATTCGCACTTCCAGACTCACTGAATCAACTTCTGGAACTCCGGCCGATAACGGACGATGTCCAGGTCCGATGTCACCGCTTTCAGGTCTTCACGCAGCCGCTTCTTCCAGCGGTCCGGTTCTGTATTAACGGCCTTCATTAAATAGCTCAGCGCTCTATCGATATCCTTCACGCGGGCGTAAAGAAATCCCATGCGGTAAAAGAGCATTCCCTCGCGGATCCCCGCGCCTTCGGCTTGCCGATAGGCAGTCAACGCTTCAGCAGTATCGTTTCGCCGATCGTTGAGCAGCCCCAAATTAAACCACGCTTCACCAAAGCCCGGCTTCATTTGGACCGCCTTTCGGAAAAACTCTTCCGCCATTGGATCAAGATTGTTGCGGAGATAGGCCATAGCAAAATCAAAAGTACTTTCCGGCGTGGGATTCAATTCGTACGCTTTTGCATAGGACTGCAGCGCTTTCACAGGATCTTTCAACTGAAAGGCGAGTTCTCCTGTCAGCGAATAAACTTCTGCCTCTTTCGGATTGCTCTTAATTGCTTCCGTCAATACCGAATCGGCCTCGGATAGCTTGTTTCCCTTTAGCAAAAGCGTCACGTAAAGTCGATGCGCTTCCGACCACTTCGATTGCAGCACGATAACATGCCGCAGTGCCTCCTCCGCCTCGCCTTCTTTGCCGGCAGACCATTTGATTTTTCCAAGCTCCGCCCAAGCCTCTACATTCTTTGGGTCCAGTTGCGTGGCCCGCTCCGCGTATTTTGACGCCTCCTCCAGGCGGTCCATCCCTGCAAGCAGGATCGCCAGATTCAATTGCGCTCCCGAGTTATCGGGCGATAGCTCTACAAATTTCTGGTAATACTTCAGCGCATCATCGTTCTTGCCACTCTTGTGAGCGATTGCAGCCAGGCGATAGTAGACCTCGGGCATCTTCGGATTAGCCTCAATGGCTTTCTCCATTGCTGCCGTCGCTTCTTCTACCTTCCCTTCATCCAGATAAATCTCACCCAGCAAGCCAAGGGCCTCCGGGTGCTTTGGATTGGCAGCCAGACTCTTCTGCAGGTGGTCTTTTGCCTGGATGACTTCCCCCTGTGCTTTGAGATTCAGCGCCGCCAGGTAATGTGAATTGGCCGCGACGGTAGAGTCCAGCGGCATTTTCTGAATCACTTTGTCAAAGTAGGTGAGTGCTTTTTTGGGATCGCGAAGGCGGCTGTAAATAATGCCGAGGTTGAACGCTGCCGAAACAAGATCCGGATCTAACGAGAAGGCTTTTTCCAAGAGCCCAATTTGGCGGTCTGAATTTTCTTCCGCGGTACCCACCATCGCTTCTGCCTGTTTGAAATATTCTTCTGCCTCCAACTGCTGCGGCGTAGGCTCCGGTTTGGGAGTAACTTTGGTTGATTTTTTAACCACAGTCTTTCCGGGCGACTTTTGTGTGGTCTGCGGGCTGGGAGAAGCCGGCATGTAATTCTCCGCCACCGTCCCGGCAAGGCTGGAAGCGATTAGGAGCAACGACAAAAATAAGAGAATCAGTTTGCGCATAGGCTCGTAATCTGGATCATTCACAAACATTCACCACAGAGGCGCAAAGAGCACAGCGCGGCCAAGCCGCAACCAAAAACGTCATTCGTCATCAGTCATCGGTCATCAGTCATCGGTCAGAAGCCTAATCGTTTGATGGTCGACATAAAATCGTCGCGGGCAGAGAAGAAACTGCCTGAGTTTCTTTCTCCCCCGCGAAGAATTTTAAGCGCCAAAGCTGTAACAAGTGCGCAAATTCTGTTTTTACCGATGACTGATGACCGATGACTGATGACGAATGAAGTTTTGGTTGTGGCTCCGCCGCACTGTGTTCTCTGTAGTACTGACCCTCAAATTCTTTGTCAGCCGCAAAGATTTTAGGCTACCAAAGCTGTAACAAGTTCGACAATTT
>DASYPF010000417.1:0-6106 GCA_036006905.1 Acidobacteriota bacterium | reverse complement strand
GTCCCATTGCCCCCGTGTCCCCCCGTCCCCGCGTCCCCGTGTCCCTTTCCCCCAGCACTCAACTTACACCCTCAGATGGGCGGGGATTTCGCCGAGAATCACCTGCGAATCTTGAACCAACACAGGCAATCGAAGCAGGCTCCTTCCGTCACATGGACCACAAGCGCATTCACCCGTGTCAGGAATGTAAACGGCGCCGTGGTTTTTGCAAACCAGATATTCGCCGTCGGTGCTGAAAAAATCGTTGTCGTCGTAATCGAGCGGGATATTCACATGGCGGCAGCGGTTCACGTAGGCATGATACTGATCTCCGTAACGGACCAGGAAGGCCTCCTCTGGGCCAATACCGGTGGGGAACTGAAACTTCAGCGACTGCCCATTCCGAAGATCTGAAGTGTGACAGATGGGCCGGCCTGGCTGAATCAGAGGTGGACGCGGTGTCATAAGAAGAGCCTGTTCTTGGAAGAATTTCGGATTGGCGATTGCGGATTGCGGATTGAAACTCCCCTGTTGGCGCTATCTGAGTTAAGAAGTTTAATCCGAAATCCGCAATCTGAAATCCGCAATTTCGAAAAAGTTTGGTTGCGGCTATGCTGCACGGCATCCTTGGTGGTAATAATGTCGTCGGGATCTCGACGTCATGCGCCCATCGGCGTCCCGACGGTGTATCAACCCACGTATTCGGCAACCACCCGTTCTTTCAAAATCCCTTTTTTCTGTGCTTCGTCCAGGAGCACTTGCACCGCTTTGCGCCCGTCAGTGGAGTAGTCCACGGTAAAATCATTCACGTACATTCCGACAAAACGGTCCATCAACTCCGGGTCTAGCCCGCGAGCGAATTGCGCGGCATAATCAAGCGCTTCCGATCGATGTTTCAAGCCGTAGCGGATGCTCTGTGAAATCAGCAAAGCGACGTTGCGAATCGTCCGGTCGCCAAGATCACGCCGGATCACGTTCCCTCCCAGCGGAAGAGGCATGGAATGTTTGCCCTGCCACCATGCGCCCAGATCGAGCACTTTCTGCAGCCCGTCTTG
Organism: Acidobacteriota bacterium; assembly: GCA_036006905.1. Taxonomy (GTDB): domain Bacteria; phylum Acidobacteriota; class UBA6911; order JACQSX01; family JACQSX01; genus DASXTB01. The sequence continues at coordinate 5,072 of DASYPF010000417.1, read as the reverse complement.
GGCGTAAGTCAACTGACCCTCATGAATGATTAAACCCGCGTCATGCTTTCCGGCCAGAACGGAAGGAATAATTTCGTCGAATGGAACGACGTCGCCTTCCAGCTTAGCATCGTAAATCTTCATTGCCAGATAGGCGGTGGTCAGCTTGCCAGGCACGGCTATCCGAGCGCTTGTTAAATCGGCCGGCTTCAGCGCGTGCTTGGCGACGATCAGTGGCCCGTACCCCTTGCCAATGCTGGCGCCATGCGGCAGCAGGATGTAACGATCGTGGATGAAAGCGTAAGCGTGAAAGGAAACCGCACTGACTTCATAGATGCCCAGCAGCGCAGCCTGATTGAGCGTCTCGATATCCTTTAGGATATGCTCGACCTGATAGTCTCCGGTGTCTATTTTTCCCGTTGCCAGCGCATAAAACATGAAAGCGTCGTCGGAATCGGGGCTGTGGGCGACTCTGATAAGTTGAGTCATTTTTAAGTGTGATTTCGTCCGTTGTCCGTTGTCAGTTGTCGGTGGTTATCGATGAAAGGACAACTGAGACGGGCAACGGACCACGGACAGGACCTTAGACTTTGAACTTTCGACTCTTCATTCGTCATTCGCACTTCGTCATTCGCAATTTCATCCTCCCGCCTTCTGCCCATCGCTCCTCAAGTCGGATACTAAACAAAACTAAGAACGTACGCCTCCAGTCCCGGATCCGAAGTGCTCAACGACAATAAATGAGATCCATGTCTTTCATTTCGAATTAACTGGTACATGCGTGGTTCGCGAACCATCACAGTAGCATGCCCGCCTTCAAATCGGACATCTTCGCCGGCATCTTCCCGCCGTAGCGTCTGAGCATCCTGCATGATGAAAAGCCTCGACCCTTTACGCGAGCGCATGACCAGGTTTGCCTCCACAGCGCTGTAATGCAGCAGGATGTGGCCCTCTATATCTCCGGTGTATTGCGCGTACTGGTGATGCAGACTCCAGTGTCCGACCAGGCTGACGGTGTCCGGGCTTAACTGGGCCGGCATCGCAAAGAGCTGCTCAGCGCCAGCAACGAAGGTCGGCGGCGCACTTGCAATCTGGCCGCGCTGCGAGCCAAGGTAGAGTTCCGGGGTGATTGGAGGCAAGATCGCGCCGGGGCGGTCTGATTCGCGCAGAGGTTCTAATACTCCGTAGAATTCACAGCCGTCATTTCTTTCTTGGAGCAAAGACTGGATGGCCCGCTCAAAATCAGCGTAACCTCCTTCTCCGATTTGCTGGTGCTGCAATTGGCCTTCAACATCGAACAAATACTTGGCCGGCCGGTAGTGGTTGGCAAAGGCATTCCAGATCTTGTAGTCATTATCGAGCACAACCGGATAAGGGACATCGAATGCGTGAACGCCGCGCAGCACGTTCTTGCGATCTCGCGCAAATTCAAACTGCGGAGTGTGCACTCCTACGACCAGCAGTCCGAGGTGAGCATAGCGTTCATGCCATTCCTTCAGGTAAGGGAGCGTGCGAATGCAGTTGGCACAAGTGTAATCCCAGAAGTCGGTCAGGCCGACCAGTCCTCTGAAATCCGAACTTGAGAGCTTCCCCTGAATCCATTCTCCACCTTCGATGCCAGGAAAATGGATTGAAGTCTTTTCGGTAATCATTAACTTTCCAGCTTACCAGTTGCCAATCTCCAGCGAGCAGTTCCCAGTTTCTTGTTCGTGGTTTTCCTGTGTGTTTCTCGGCGGATGTGGCTTTTTGAACCTTCGTGCTTTCTCAATTTTCGAGCTCTTGATTCCTAAATCCCAAGTTGCCCCGCATGCCGAATATACTATCAAGTTGTCAGCCAGCAGTTAAGGCCGGCCAAGACAATCAAAGTGGGAACCAAACACCAAGAAATGAGGCTCGGAACTAGGTTACTTGGCGCCTCACAAACTAGTCAAATTTTGGCGGAGCCCAAACCCGGAGGGTTTGAAGATTATAGCCGGCGGCAATGCCCGTCCCGCCCCACGGGGCGGGCGACGCCGCCGGTTGGCCATCCAACCAGGAACAACCCGACCCTGTAGGGGTCGAAGCATTTCCGCAAATTGCTGCGACGCTTTCAGCGTCAGGTTGTTTTATGGCGTGGCTGACCGGCGGCGTCGCCCGACTAAGGCGGGCTTGCCGCCGGCTATACTCTCGAAACCCTTCGGGTTTTTACAGATGGGACTTCCGTTGTTTTTCTTCCCGGTGTCGTTGGATACTGAGATGAAAACGGACATATCTCGGCGGTATGAGGTCGCCCGCTACGACCTGGGTACTGGAGTTGCCGGTTGCTGGTTGCCGGATCCTGGCAACTGGCAACTGGGAACTGGCCACTGGAAACTAGCAATCAACTGGCATCTGCCATGAAGATCAATATTGATGGCAAGGTCTACGATCCGGGTCACGCCAAGATATCGGTGCTGGATCACGCATTTTTGTTTGGCGACAGCATTTACGAAGTTTTAAGAACCATTAAAGGAGTCCTGGAAGATTATGAGCTTCATTTTCACCGGCTTCAGGACTCCGCACGATTCATTCATCTGGAGCTGCCCCATGATGGAGCCTTTTACCGCAAAGAAATTGAAAAAACCTGCCGGGCGCTCGCCGTTCGCGACGCAGCAATTCGATGGATCGTTACGCGGGGTGTCGGAGAATTGTCACTCAACCCGACGGGCTGTAAGCCCAGTTTTGTCATCATCGCTCGAGCGCTGGACTTGGCTGTGATTCCGCCGTTTGTCAAACTAGTGATCATCCGGCGGATTACAAGCGACCAGTTGTCAGTTGATCCCCGCCTCAAGACTGGAAACCGCCTTCCACATGTTCTGGCCATGCACGAAGTGAAAACATCGGGCGGGTATGAAGCTCTGTTGAAAAATCGGGAAGGGTATCTGGCTGAAGGTTTGACCAGTTCATTTTTCTTCGTCTGCGGCAACCAACTGTACACGCCCTCGCTGGAAACGGGAATTCTCAACGGGCTAACCCGGCGTCGCGTTCTGGATGGCGCCCGCAGACTGGGCATTCCAACTGAGCAAGGGAAATATCCCGAAGAGATTCTGCGGCATGCGGACGCGGCCTTCATTTGTTCTTCAACGCGGGGAATCGTGCCTGCGGATGCCATCGACGACTTATCGTTTAATTCGCGCGGCAATCAGATCCTGGCCAGCTTGGACCAGCAGATTGAAAAGTAGGGGTATACTGATTGCGGATTGCGGATTTCGGATTGCGGATTTCGGATTGCGGATTTGTGAATTTCGGATTGCGAATTGTGAATTTCGGATTGTGGATTGTGAATTTCAGAGTGCGAATTGGTAGGAACATGGATGCCGCTGGGTGTCCTTTGTGCCCTTTGTGGTTTAAATCTTAACCGTCAAGGACACAAAGGACACAAAGCACTCCGATGCTCCGTGGTTACTAATCCGCAATCCACAATCCGCAATCCGAAATTGAAGGAGGCCCTAAATGACTGCACAAACCAGTCAAGTGCACTCGCTTGCCGAACCAACACGCCAATGGCACGCTTTGGCCCAACAATTGCGCGTGGACAGCATTCGTTCCAGCACAGCAGCAGGGTCAGGCCATCCGACTTCCTCGATGTCGGCAGCCGACCTGATGGCTGTGCTGATGAGTAAATATCTGCGTTATGATTTTGATGATTCTAAGAATTCGAACAATGATCACCTGATTTTTTCCAAAGGCCACGCTTCGCCCCTGCTCTATGCGGTATTCAAAGCGGCTGGCGCAATCTCGGACCAGGAAATGATGAGCTTTCGAAAATTTGGAAGCCGAATGCAGGGACATCCAACGCCTGCCATTCCCTGGGTCGATGTGGCCACCGGTTCGCTCGGCCAGGGACTGGCGATCGGAGTGGGAGTTGCGCTCGTCGGGAAGTATTTGGATAAGCTCCCCTATCACGTTTGGGTGTTACTCGGGGACAGCGAAATGGCGGAAGGATCAATTTGGGAAGCCTTCGATCACGCCGGTCATTACAAGCTAAACAACTTGGTCGGCATTCTCGACATGAATCGGTTAGGTCAAAGAGGGGAAACCGAGTTGGGCTGGAATAGTAAGGCCTATGCCGACCGCGCGCGAGCCTTTAGCTGGTATCCGATTGAAATCGATGGTCACGATCTGGGCGCTATCGACAAGGCTTTCGCCGAAGCAACAGAACCGCGCGAGCAACCGGCACTCATTATTGCAAAGACGTTGAAAGGACGCGGTGTTTCCCTGGTTGAAAATAAGGAAGGGTGGCATGGCAAGCCGCTCAAAGAAGAAGAGGCCCGCCAGGCGATTCAGGAGCTGGGGGGTGAATCCTCGCTTACTATCCGAGTTCCAAGACCAAAGCCGGCAGCTCCGGCCACGGGCCCGATGCCTTCGCCCGCCAGGCTGCCTCGTTATGAAAAAGGAAACTCCGTTGCTACCCGCAAGGTCTATGGTGACGCGCTGGCAGCGCTGGGCGCCGCGCGACCCGACATGGTGGTGTTTGACGGCGAGGTAAGCAACTCGACCTTTGCCGACCAGTTTGCAAAGGCTTTTCCTGACCGGTACTTTGAGATGTATATCGCCGAACAGCAGCTGATCGCGGCTGCCGTGGGCGCAAGCGTGCGTCATCGCGTTGCGTTTGCGTCGACATTTGCCGCATTCCTGACGCGCGCTTACGACTTTATTCGAATGGCGGCGATCTCGCGCGCCAACATCCGATTGTGCGGATCCCATGCGGGAGTCTCGATCGGCGAAGATGGACCCTCACAGATGGCCCTCGAAGATCTGGCGATGATGCGCGCCGTATTCGGCAGCACGGTGCTCTATCCCTGCGATGGGAATCAGACAGCTCAACTGGTTGCGGCGATGGCCGACTACAAAGGGATTAGCTTTCTTCGGACCACCCGCGAGAAAACGCCGGTGCTGTATTCACCGGATGAAAAATTCACCATCGGCGGCAGTAAGCTAGTCCGCCAATCGCCGCAGGACCTGGTGACAGTGGTTGCGGCCGGCATCACGGTGCACGAAGCGCTAAAAGCCTGTGACGAATTGCTTAAGGAAAAGATCGCGGTGCGCTTGATTGATGCTTATTCGGTCAAACC
>DASYPF010000416.1:0-7605 GCA_036006905.1 Acidobacteriota bacterium | reverse complement strand
AATGCTTGAAGGTAATGCCCGACGAATCAGTGATATCGGTGAATGGCCCCTCAGAAGCCGGAGGAGCCGTGGCAGTTAATTGCGGTGGAGCGCCAGCCGGCTGGGTTTGCTTCTGGGTAGATGGAGCCGCTGGCGGCACGGATTTTTCGCTCGGAGTCTTGCAGGTCAGTAGGAGAAGAGTCAGGAGAAAGAGAAGGCGTCTGGACCTGGCAGCATGCGAGAGAATTAGAATGCACATTTGTCAAGAGTTGTAGCTGCGACGTTAACCCGCATTGTTTACAAGTGTTCACCACGGAGGCGTAGCGTGGCAAAGCCGCAACCAAATAAAAAAACCGATCACGACCACGTTCACGAGCACGTCCACGCCTACGCAGACGAAAATACACAATCGCTCACGATTCGATTGGCCGTAGTCGTGGACGTTGATCCCGTCCTGCGGGGTGAACGTGAACGTGGTCGGCTGTTCAGCGCCAAATTTTGTCGAAAGCGGAGAACACCGCCCTGCAAAGCCGCAACCAAAAAGCCGTTCACGTCCACGATCACGCGCACGACCACGTCTACGACCACGATCCACAGTTACGGGAAGGATTGCCAGAGTTGTGCCAGCACTCGTAGACCCGATGGGATACGAATGTGCAACAGGGCCGTGGTCATGGACGTTGACGTGGTCGTGCACGTGATCGTGATCGTGAACGGCTTTTTTAAAAACTTTGCCAAAGAAACAAAAAGTTGCCAATTTGTTACACGGAGCTTCCACAGCGAACCGATTCACGCTTGCTTCTCTTTTGCCAAGCCGTGCTTCTTCAGGAAATAATTCAGGTTGCGTTCGTCTATCCCAAGTAATTTGGCTGCCGTTCGCCGCACACCCTTGCTTCGCCGGAGGGCCTCATCGAGAAGACGGCGTTCTTCCGCCGCCAGGTGGGCGCGCAGGTTCAGGTTCTGTAGTGCATCGGCCACGCGTTCCTGGCGCATGCTGAATGGAAGGCTGGAGGGAAGAAGCTGTTCGGTCCTTTCCAGCAGCACAGCGCGTTCGATGATGTTTCGCAATTCTCGAATATTCCCGGGCCAGTGATAGGATTCAAGAATCGCCAGCGTTTCAGGATGCAGGGAGTGAATCGCTTTTTGCAACCGGGTGTTGAATTCATCTAAGAAAGCTGCCGAGAGCAAAGCAATATCATCGACGCGGTCCCGCAAAGGAGGCAGGTGGATTGTCATCACGTTGATGCGGTAGAAGAGGTCGCGGCGAAATCGGCCCGCTTCCACCTCAGCCTCTAGTTCGGCGTTGCTTGCGACAACCAGCCGCACGTCGACCACCGTGGAGTGGCTGTCACCGACTCGCTCGAATACGCCGTCCTGTAAGACACGCAGCACTTTCATCTGCGCAGCCTCCGGCATGGAGTTGATCTCATCCATGAACAGCGTGCCGCGATGGGCGACGCGAAACCGGCCGACCCGGTCTTCAAGAGCCCCGGTGAATGCTCCCTTGCGGTGGCCGAAGAATTCACTTTCAAATAAGTCCAACGGAACTGCGGCGCAGTTGACTCGGACGAAGGGTTCCTTGGAGCGATGGCTTTTCTGATGCAGAAGCTGAGCAACCTCTTCTTTTCCCGTGCCCGATTCACCGAGCAAAAGTACGCTGGTGTCGGTGGGGGCGGCAGCTTCGACCAGTTCTACAACCTCTTTCCACGCACGGCTGATGCCCAGCGGCTCGCGGCGGTCCGCGCGACGGCCTTCGCTGGAACGAAGATAATCGAGCTCGCGACGCATCGTACTCTGGCTGAGGGCGCGTTCCAGAAGAAGCAGCAGCGCTTCGGGGCTGGCAGGCTTTAAAAGATAGTCGTACGCTCCAGCCTTCATGCACTCGACTGCCGAGGGCACCGTCCCATATCCGGTTAAGACAATCACGGGCATAACCGGTTCGATCTCTGACAACTTCCGCAGGAGAGCCAGACCATCCTGGCCCGGCATTCTAAGATCGGTGATCACTGCATCGACGCCGCCTAATGTGCCCGGCTGGAGCGCAGCTTCAGAACCATCGGCCGTGCGGACCTGGTACCTGTTGCGGCGGAGGACCGACACCAACGAATCGCGGACGTATGGTTCGTCATCGACGACGAGAACAGTGGCTCGGATTTTCATACAGTCTCAGACAAAGCCGCCAGGTCCTGGAGAACCACCCAGGCAGTGGTGAGCGGAAACCTGACGTCGAAAACCGCCCCCCCTTGGGGAAGATTTTCAGCGCGGATCTGCCCGCGATGCTGAGACACGATCCCATGACAAACGGAGAGTCCCAGTCCCGTAGAGCCCCGAGTGGAATAAAACGGCTCAAAAATGTGAGGCAGAATATCGGCCGGAATCCCCGGACCGCGATCAGACACCGTGATGACGGCCCACGCTCCTTTGCTGCGCGATACTACTTCGACCTCTCCGCCGCCCGGCTGGACGTCGCACGCATTGATAAGAAGATTTAAAAATAACTGAGCCAGCGTGACTCGGTTTCCCAAAACACGAAGCTGCTCATTTGAAAGGCGGGGAGACACTTTCACGTGCCGGAACGCGGGATTGGAACGTACAAACTCTACAGTTTCGTCAAGGACTTCATTCAAGTTTAGTGGGGCCTGCGGCGCCTTACCCGGATCCGAGTATGCCAGCACCTGGCGAATGATTCCCGCGGCGCGGTCCAAACCCTCCCGGACTTTTTCCACGGCTTCAAGAGATTCAGCGGCTCGCTGGCAGCGAATGTCGTCCTGCAGCAGGGTGAGGTAGTTGGACATCCCTTCCAGCGGATTATTGATTTCATGCGCAATTCCGGCGGCCAACCTTCCCACACTGGCAAGCCGTTCACTTTCCATCAGCTTCCTTTCAAAATCTCTGACTAGAGTCTGTCGTTGATTTTCTGCCTCCAACTCCACGCGGCGACGTACCTGGCGAAAAGCAACGCCGCCGACCAACAGAGCCAGGGTGATGACGACCAGGTTGAGAATCACAATGGTCCTGTAGCGACCGGCAAGCAACGCAACCGACTGCACCAAACGGCTCTCATTTCCACGGTAAATTAGCGACCACTCCACAGGAGGACTCCAGCCGTCGTCACGCACCGAGGCTGTGAGCGTTAAAGAATCCGCCCTCGATGCCGGCTCGGCGCTGTAGGGTTGCTGCTGAAGCGAAAAGTCGGGTCCAATTCCGGGTGCCGCCAGCTTTAGGAGATTCTTAACATTGAGCACAACCTCGAGCTTTCCACTTCGCCGCTGCAAGTCTCCAAGCAGCCACGTGCCTGTGAGATAGCCCTCCCCTTGGGGCATAGTCACAAATTGCTTGGCCGGCATAAGCACAGGAGCATTCTGCCGCCTCCCGGCGGCAATGATCGGTTGGCGGTCGGCGTCTCGGACGATGATACTTTCCACTTCCGGATGTGCCCCCAGAAAGAGTAGCACGCTGGCTTCAACATCCAGGCGACCCCAGCGTCTGGCAACTGGATCTCGCTCGACCAGCAAAGAAGGCGCATTGGCGATCGGTGGTGATTGTGAGAGGAAAGCGAAGTCGGCGCGGCGCGAAGCCAAAACTGCTTCCAACGATCGCGCATGAGCTATCGTCTGAAGGCGCAGCTCATCGAGCGCGATAGCGCGAGTAGTTCTCCCCGAGCTGACAATCACCCAAATTGCTAAGGCATTTATCACTAACAGCGCCGAAAACAGGAGGATCGTAATTTTTATTCCAGGACTTTTCAGCCAGCGCTGAACACGACCTACTTTGTTCATAAGATTTACGATCAGAAGGAATGCAGGGGATCTTATTCTTAAACTCTTGAGATTTCAATTTCTTATGGAGGTTCGACGCAGTTCTTACGATGCCCATAGACATTATGATGCAATATCAATGTCAATAACACAGGAGCGCGAGAAGCACAGAGATAAATTCAGCTGCAGCAATGAGCTAATTCAACTCTCCACGTTTCAATGCCATTTGGCACGTTAGTTGCTGGGCTTTGTCTGTTGGGGTTTGCCCGCTTATTTAGTTTCCACGAACAGGGTTCGTGTTGAGATGCCACGGCTAGATTTGTGCTGGTGGCTAACTCGACTGGGCTCCGAACAAGTTCGGGAGGAATGTCATGAGGAAGTACGGCTGCGCAGTTTACATTTTGCTCATTGCTCTCTCCGCCGTATCCACAACTTTATCGCAGTCGGCCACTGCCAGGTTGTACGGCACAGTCTTTGACCCTCAAAGACTGGTCCTTCCGGGAGTCAGCATCCAGGTGCGCGAGGTACGCATAGGGATCTCCAGGAACACTATTTCCGGCGCCGACGGCTACTATGAAGTCCAGGGACTCCTTCCTGGTGATTTTGAGGTGACGTGGGAATTGCCTGGTTTTAGCACCGGCAAGACGCAGGTCCACCTGGAAGTCAACCAGCAGGTAAAGCTGGACCTGGACATGAAAGTGGGTGACATATCTACCAGCGTCGTCGTGAACGCTTCGCCTCCATTGCTCAACAGCCACGATGCGACCCTTGGTACCGTTATCGATCAACAGAAGATGGAATCTTTACCCCTCAATGGGAGGCACTTCCTGGAACTTTCTTTGCTCACACCGGGTGTTCACACATCGCACGGTGCCCAGATGGGGGATCGAAATCCCCTTTATTGGAGGCCGGGCCAAAACTCAGCCATCAGTGTGGGCGGCGGCCGAAGCAACAGCAACAATTATCTGCTCGACGGGACAATAAACACGGACCCTAGTTTCAATACGTACGTCATCAGTCTCTCGCCCGACGCCGTACGCGAATTCCAGACTCAGAGCGGAACATACTCTGCCGAATTCGGAACTGCGGGAACCGGAGTGATCAACGTCGTCACGAAATCCGGAACCAACGAATTTCACGGCAGCTTGTACGAATACATCCGAAACAGCGCTCTTGACGCGCGCGAATTTACCAGTCCCTCAAAACTGCCGCACTTTTCGCAGAACCAGTTTGGGGGAACCATCGGCGGTCCCATCCAGAAGGAAAAGATCTTCTTCTTTGGACACTACGAGGGTTTTCGTAGCGTCCAGGGAAAATCCAATATCATGACGGTTCCACTGATGGCGTTTAGAGCTGGAGATTTCCGCAGCTATACTCCGATCTATGATCCGGCGACTACTCGCTCGAACTCTTCTTTTGATCCTTCCAAGCCGGCCAGTCCCACCAACCCAGTATTGATTCGCGACCAGTTTCCGAACAACGCCATTCCGCCGAACCGGATCAGCCCCATCGCTCTAACGGTGCTGCAACGTTTTGTTCCAGCGCCGACTTTCGGCAGCACGCTCGCTAACAACTACAAGGACAACCGGGCGCAGCGTCTGAACAATGATCAGTACACCGTGCGATTGGACCGCAATCTTAAGAATGGCAACCTGTTTGGCCGCTACAGCCTCAGCAACGAAGGTGGATTCACTCCCGAAAATCTTCCCGGATTCGGGGCATTCCATGACAACCGGGTACAGAATCTCACGATTTCTCATAACTGGGCCATATCACCACGGTTGATCAATGACCTCCACGTCGGGCTCCAAAGAATGCGCCTGTTGCGCGTTTCAGAAAACGGAAAAAGCGGCAGGGATCTCGTGAAGGAACTGGGAATTCCCGGCGTCGGCTTTGGCGGCCCGGAGGCCTACGGCCTGCCACAGTTTGTCGTCCAGGGTTACACGCCATTGGGTGATTCGCTTTTGGCAACACCCGTTAGCTACTTCAACACCATGTACCAGGTCGGCGACAGCGTGGCTAGGACAGCAGGCGCACACTCTTTTAAGTTTGGCGGCGACGTTCGCAGATTCCGCTGGAACATGCTCGGTTTCTTCCAGAATCGGGGGTTCTTTTCCTTCTCCCCAGGGTTTACAACACGCACCGCATCAAACGACGGAACCGGCAACGCGCTTGCCAGTTTTTTGTTGGGCTTGCCCGCAATATCTACGCGCCAGGCGGGCATACCGAGCATGACCATGCGGCAGACCAGCTTCAGTGGGTTTCTGCAGGACGACTGGCGAGTACGAAGAAATCTGACTATCAACCTGGGAATCCGGTACGAGATGGTCACGCCTCTGAAGGACATCCGCAAAGTTCTCAGCAATCTTGATTTCGTAGATGGCCGCCCGGTGGCTTACCTCAGCAGCCAAAGCGGATACCCGAAAGGCCTTCAGTTTGCCGACAAGAACAATGTCGCCCCACGAATCGGCTTTGCTTACTCTCCGGGAAACCAGCACCTTGTGGTGCGGGGCGGATACGGCGTCTTCTACGGAATGGACGACATGAACACTTGGTGCAACCAGGTACACAACGTTCCTCTGGTCTTTCCCGAAACAAACCAAAGCGACAATTTTATTCCCTCGATTCAGGGCATCGGCTTTGGCCCGGCGATCTTAGGAAAGACCGTGGTCAGCTTTACAGGACTCGATCCCCACGCCAGAACTTCGTATATCCAGCAGTACAGCCTCACGCTGGAGAGACAGCTTGGCAAAAACGATCTGGTGCAGCTAGGTTATGCCGGCTCGGTAGGCCGTAAGTTGCAGCGAGCTCATCTGAGAAATAACGCCACTCCCGCGCCGGGCCCGCTCGGACCACGCCGACCGTTTCGCACCGTCTCTTTCTCCCCTGACTCCCAACTGCCCGCGAATCTCCCTTTTGAAGTGCAGAGCCTGACCTTTCCGGTCTCGGCGATCAATATCCTCGAAAACTCCGCAAATTCCTCCTACAACAGCGGCTGGGTTTTATGGAAGCGCCAGCTCAGCCATGGCCTTTCGCTGCTGACAAATTACACCTATTCGAAGAATCTAACGGATGCACCTGCTTTTCGTTCCCCCGCCAACGAACCTGAGTTGCCCCAAAATAACAGCGATCTTGCAGCAGAAAAGGGGCTGGCCGGCTGTCATGTTGGTCATCGCTACGTGTTGAGCGCGAACTACGAAGTTCCCATCCACTCTGGCGTGAGGCTGCTTGGCTCATCCTGGGCATCCAACATCCTCGGGGACTGGAAGATCGCCACCATTTACCAGGTACAGAGCGGGTTTCCTTTTTCTATCTCAGTCTTTGGAGACACTGCGAATGCCGGCTCCATCTTGAACGCTCATCCGATCCGGGCCAATCAGTTGCCCGGGGTGCCCGTCTACCTTCCGAGCGACCAGCGTTCTGGTGACCGGTGGTTCAACACCGCGGCGTTTGTAGCGCCGCCTGCATTTACTTTTGGAAACGTCGGCCGCAACACCGTAATCGGACCTTCACTCCACACCTGCGATCTTGCCTTAATTCGCGACCTGCGCCTGAAGGAAGCCCACCAGCTCCAGTTTCGCGCGGAGTTTTTCAACCTGCTGAATCACACCAACTTCAACACGCCCAATCGATACGTCAACACACCGCAGTTTGGCAGTGTCACCGAATCGGCAACACCCGCTCGTCAAATTCAGTTTGCTTTGCGATATCGATTTTAGAAGGATGCTTTTTATCGCCTTGGGGCGAAATAGCGTTCTCGAGCCCGCACGGAAAGCTTGGTGAATCCTTCCGGCGGGTTGACTTGGACTTTAATCCGACGCCACTTCCCATCTTTGGCGGTATTGGTGGGAATGTAGCCAAGTATGTA
>DASYPF010000415.1:0-3807 GCA_036006905.1 Acidobacteriota bacterium | reverse complement strand
TCGGCGCCACTGGCCTGGCTTATCAGATTGGAGCGTCAGCGTGGTGGTGGGTGGGATCGGCCGGAATCGGATGCCTGATTCTCGCCTTCACGGTAGGTCCGAAAATCTGGTGGCTGGCCGAGCGTTATAACTTCTACACGGTCGGAGACTTTCTGGAAAAGCGTTACAACCGCTCGGTGCGAGCAGTCATCGCTCTGATGCTGTGGTGGGGAACGCTGTCAATTCTCGCTGGGCAATTGATTGCCATTGCCTGGATTCTCAACGTCGTGGCGGGACTCTCCAAACCGGTGGGATGCTTAATTGCAGGCGTCATCACGATCACCTACTTTGCCGCCGGGGGACTGGTCTCAGCCGCTTGGGTCAACCTGGTGCAGTTGTGCGTGAAAATGAGCGGCTTTATCCTCGCAGTTCCAGTCGCTTTGGCGGCAGCGGGCGGTTTCGAAAAAGTACAAGCGCAACTGTCAACACGGACTGCACCCGGGTACTTCCACCTTGCCGGAATCGGATGGCCGAGCACGATCGGTTACCTGCTGCTGCTGGCCCCCGCTTTCATAGTATCTCCGGGCCTTCTGCAGAAGTTGTACGGCGCCAGAGATCAGAAGGCTGTCGCTTGGGGAGTGGCCCTGAATGCGCTGGCACTGCTGCTGTTTGCGTTCTTACCGGTAATTCTTGGGTCAGTGGCGGCGGCGCAATTCCCCGGGCTGGAGAATCGAGAACTGGCACTGCCCACTCTGATGACACGGCTGCTGCCGTTCTGGCTGGGGATCTGGGCGCTGGCGGCTGTCTTCTCCGCAGAATTAAGCTCCGCCGATGCGATCCTGTTCATGCTCTCGACATCTCTGGTCAAGGATTTGTTTCAAACTTTTCTACGTCCTGATGCCAAAGACGAGCAGATGCTGAAACTAAGCCGTATGACCGCCATCGGCGCCGGTGCAACAGGTGTCATTCTGGCAATTTCGCTGCCATCGATCATCACGGCCCTGTCCATTTTCTACTGGGTGGTGTCGGTGGCGCTGTTGATGCCGTTGGTCGTGGGAATCTATTCCACCCGACCTGGCTCCACTGCGGCATTGGCGGCCATCCTTATTTCGGTGGGCGCGGCCCTTTTCATCCAGCTTTTCACTTCCGGTCAAGGTTTGTGGGGAATTCCACCCGTGGCGATCGGAATTGGCATCAGCGCGGCGGTGATGTTTGGGGGAATGCTGAAGAAGGAGTCGAAAGTCGAAAGTCGAAAGTCGAAAGTCTAAAGCCCCAGGTCGAAAGTCCGAAGTTAACATCGGGACTAGCGACCTTGGGCTTTTGGATCTTGCACCTTCGACCTAGGCCGCTTCAGCGGCCTTCCCTGAAGGGCTACTAGGCCTGGCGTTTACGCCAGGTATAGCTGGCCAATTGTCCATTAGGCCGCTTCAGCGGCCTTCCTCAGACGGCTTCAGCCACCCCAACAAAATTTCGCAAATTCTCCATCTGAGCAGTTGTGTCTCTGGAGGAGAAACCATGTCACGCAATGTCTACACCGACATCTTATTGCACGTCACCTGGCACACCAAGGAAAGCCGTAACCTTATCCTGGAAAGATTCGAAGACCGGCTTTATCGCTACCTGAAGCACCGCGTCTGCCAAACTTCGGGAGCCTTCTGTCACGAAGTAAACGGCACGGAGAACCACGTTCATGCAGCTGTTGGCATTCCGCCCAATGTAAACATCAGCGAATGGATTGGGCAATTGAAGGGTGCCAGCTCCCATCACATAAATCATGCCGTTTGCCGGCGGCGCGTTCTGGAATGGCAGGATGGATACGGCGCGGTCAGTTTCGGCAGAAAGGATCTGGAGTCTGTCTGCGACTATATTCGTAAGCAGAAGGAGCACCATGCTCAAGGGAGGCTAGTGCAATGGCTGGAATGGCAACCTGACCAACGCTAAAGCCGAAAAGAGAAGGCCGCTAAAGCGGCCCAAGGTAAAGATAGTGGGATTCGCTGTTAAACCCGGCGTAAACGCGCGGGCCTAATAGCCCTGCGGGAAAGGCCGCTGAAGCGGCCTCAGGCCGCTTCCAGGCTCCTTTAGCAGACGCTAGATTTTCGACTGGCCTCACCCTTCCAACGCTTTCAAGATCGCATCAGTCATCTCGCGTGTCGAAACCGGCTTTTCTTTTGGGTGAAGATCGGCGGTGAGATGGCCGTCTTGTAGTGCCGCCCCTATGGCTCGGTGAATTTCAGCGGAGATGGCCGGTAACTTCAAAGTGTGATCGAAGAGCATTGCGATGCACCCAATGGATCCGATTGGATTGGCGATCCCTTTTCCGGCAATATCGGGGGCGGTTCCATGGACAGGCTCATAGAGCGCATGGCCGCTGCCGAGGCTTGCAGAAGGAAGCATCCCGAGCGAGCCGGCAATCACGGCGGCCTCATCGGTGAGGATGTCGCCAAAGATATTGTTGGTCAGCACCACATCGAATATGGAAGGCGTCGTCATCAACTGCATGGCGAAGCTGTCAACCAGGCGATGTTCCAATGCAACGCCGGCGTACTGGCCGTGTACTTCGCTGACTACCTGTCGCCATAGCTTGGACGTTTCCAGAACATTCGATTTATCGACGCTCACGACCTTCTGTTTTCGTCGCTGCGCTGTTTCAAAAGCCAGCCGCGCGATACGCTCGATCTCCGGACGCGTATACATCTCGGTATCAACCGCCCGGTCGTTCTCACAAATTTTCGGCTGGGCAAAATAAATTCCACCGGTGAGCTCGCGGAAAAATAAGATGTCAACTCCGCGGACCACCGCGGATTTCAGCGGCGAGTTGTCCTCAAGTGCGGGCCAGGCATAAATAGGACGCAGATTGGCAAAGAGCCCCAGCTCCTTTCGCAGGGTGAGAAGCGCGCGTTCAGGGCGACGCGCCAGAGGTTCATTGTCCCACTCAAGGCCGCCGACGCAGCCCAGGAGCACTGCATCCGATTGTCTTGCCAGTTCCAGGACTGATTCTCGAAGAGTAACCCCGTGGGTGCGGACGCTGGCACCTCCAGCAAGCTCTTCAGTTATTTCCAATGAGACGGAATGCTTCTGTGCGCAAAACTTTAAAACTTCGATCGCTGCCGGGATGACCTCCACTCCCACGCCGTCTCCGGGAAGCACCAGCAGTTTCAGCTTTGTCATGAGCCGTCACCCTTCAGTCGTGATCATTTTAGCCGTCATCGGCTTCAAATACACCGGGTGTCTCTTTGAAATCTTTGCGGACTTTGCGTCTTTATAGAACCTTGTCTCCCCGTGTCCCCAGTGTTCCCTCTGGTTGAATCTTTTTGAAACGACGCGGAGCGCCAACAACTCCAATCTAATGATTGAAAAACCATTAGCATATCTCTACATTAACCGGCGAGGAGAAAAAGTGCAGATACACGATCTACTCAAAACCGCAGAGTTTCAGCCCAACAAGATGAAGAAGAAAAATCTGTTCTCCAGCCCCAGGATGTTTTTTGACATCTACTGCCTGGAACCGAGCCAGCAGCAGGCGCTGCATCGACATGACGACAACGACAAGATTTACTTGGTTGTCGATGGAGAAGTCGAAGTGATGCTGGGATCCGAAAAGCAGACTCTTTATCCCAACCAGGCAGTGGTGGCGTCAGCCGGAATTCCTCATGGAATCCTGAACCGATCCGCTTCACGCGCTGTAGTCGCAGTCATGATGGCTCCGCACCCGGCTTTCGAGAAGTGAGCCGTTTTCTCTCAGTAAGAAGAACTTCACCGCGAAGGCGCGAAGGACGCGAACCTTTCAGGATATCTTTGGCGCGTTTTGTACCTGCATGTTTTCTCCTC
>DASYPF010000414.1:0-6692 GCA_036006905.1 Acidobacteriota bacterium | reverse complement strand
AGCCCGGCCCGTTTTTTGGGGCGGGCGACAGAATTGCGTAGTTCTAATGCTCGTCCTGGCCCATTGCCTTCAACAGCTTGGCCCATTCTTCAGCAAAGCTCACTTTGCGGTCATGTTCCTCCTGATTGGCAATATAGCGTCGGGTGCGCTCAACTTTAGAGCGACTGACGCTAACTGCCCCGTATCCTTCCTGCCACTCAAAGCGTGGACAAATCCGTTCCATCCAGTTTGAGGAGTTCGATTTTAATTTCCCGATGAAATCTGAGACACCTATGGTTGGAGGAATTTTGTTTAAGGTGTGGATATGATCATCCACCCCTGCCACCTGCAGAGCGATGCCGCCAAGACCCCGTGCCGGTCCGCCTAAATACTGATGGATGTAACTGTGCGACATACAAAGCACACAACCGGGCTGGTGGCAAATTTGCGAAAAAATATCTGTCGCCCGCCCCAAAAAACGGGCCGGGCCGGTTTGAGTGGAGATGATCTGCTATCCCAGGGCTTCGCAAGCTCCGCCCTGGGCTCTATTCTTCCGCCCAGCCAAAAAGCGGCTGGGCTAGGCGCGGCTTCGCCGAGCTTCGGTCGCTAACGCGACCGAGCCCGCAAAGCGGGCGTCCAGCGTGTAGCCCCCGGCGCAGCGAAGCGGAGCCGGGGGTACCAGTGGTTTCGCAGAGAGAGCCCGCAAAGCGGGCGACAGCCGAAAATTTCTTCGCAAAAAATTGAAGAAGAACTTCGGACGCTTCTTCGGGTGTATCACATCGATTTCAAGCCCGAATACCTGTTACGCTAGACACTGTCGCCCGCCTTGCGGGCTCTCTGCGAAACCACTGATACCCCCGACTCCGCTTCGCTGCGGAATTTTTCTTGACAAGTTTTCCAGAGTACTCTAATATTCAGAGTACTCTGTAAATAGGAGGTAAGTCATGGAAGAGAGCAAGCAGTGGGAAGGAGATCTTGGTTTTGTGCGGGAGGCAGTGCGTAGGTCGGAGGTGGCCGGTTCGCCAGCGAGCATCTATCTCTTTTGGGCGGTGGCCATCGTGGTCGGTTTTGCTCTGGTGGATTTCGCAAGCAAATATGTGGGTCTCTATTGGATGATCGTCGGCCCGGTCGGTGGGGTGATCAGCGCAATTCTTGGCAGGCAACATGCAAAGCGAATCGGCCAGCAGAACCGGCGGATTGGAATCCGGTATGCAATGCATTTTGGAGGCATGATGGTGGCCATCATTCTGGCTGTCCTGCTGGTGTTGAACGGATCGCTCTCCCCGAAGGCGTTGAGCCAGTTGTTCCTGCTCATTGTCGCCTTCAGTTATTTTCTAGCGGGCGTACATCTGGAGCGGCCGCTCCTGTGGATTGGGCTGCTGATGGCCGCGGGGTATGTGGCGGTTCTATTCATTCCCGGCTATACCTGGACGATCGTTGGCGTAATTGTGGCTCTGGGTCTGATTGCAGCCGCCATTAAAGGAGGTCAGGCAAGTGTCCCAGCAACGAACTAATCCGGGCGAGAAAGATTGGGGCGGCTTTGACGGTCTGGACAAATTGCTCGAACATCGATCGAGACTGGGGATCTGCGTTCTGCTTGCGCGCCATGATGAGCTGTCTTTCAGCCGTCTGAAAGAGCTGCTGCAGGAGACCGATGGAAGTCTGGGAGCTCACCTGCGTAAATTGGAAGAGGCAGGTTATCTCGCTGTAGAGAAGGAATTCGTCGAGCGCAAGCCGGTCAGTTGGTACTCGCTTACGGCCCGCGGACGGAAGGCGCTGGAGTCACACCTGGATGTTCTCTCAGGCCTGATCAAACAGTCGCGGTGAAGGAGGAGTCTGCAGGGAACTAGGAGGCGGAGGCAGAATGAAATTACGAATGACGAAGTTCGAACGACGAATGATAAATAACGAAGCTCGTATTGTTATCCGCCATTCGAGACTCATTATTCGTCATTCGAACTGCGTCATTCGCCATTTCCACTGCCGCCTGCAGTTCACTTCCATCAGTGGCGTATCACCCTGACCCGATGCGCTTCGGTGTCGCCCACGAATATAGATCCATCCGAATCAACGAAGATTCCGTGAGGCCGGGACATCTTGCATGTCAGAGGATTGCCGTCGGGGCCGTCACCGCGTTCACCGGTTCCTGCGATCAGTTCCACGGTTCCGGTTGCCACATTGATCATGCGAATGGTGTGGTTTTCCGTGTCCGCTAGATAGAC
Source organism: Acidobacteriota bacterium (assembly GCA_036006905.1). Classification (GTDB taxonomy): domain Bacteria; phylum Acidobacteriota; class UBA6911; order JACQSX01; family JACQSX01; genus DASXTB01. The sequence continues at coordinate 4,491 of DASYPF010000414.1, read as the reverse complement.
GTTTCCATCGGGACCGATGCTGATTCCCTTGGGACCTGACAGCGTAGCTTGCCGCGCTGGCCTGCCGTTACCGCTGAATCCTTTTAGTCCTGTGCCCGCGGCGTGGCGAATGATTCCGGCCTTCAGGTCGATCTCGTAAACCGCGTTCCCTTCACGCAGAGCCAACCACATGTTTCCCGCTCGATCGAAATCTATGGCGCGCGGGCCATTCAGTGGCGTTCCTCCAACGCGAGCACCATCGGGGGTGGGCGCTTTCTCCCCTGTTCCGGCAAGGGTGGAAATGATGCCGGTTTTCAGGTCGATGCGACGGATACGGTGATTGAGAATGTCACAGATGTGTAGGGCGCCGTCAGGTGCAAATTGGATGCTGTGAGGTTGGTTCAAAGCCGCTTTAACGGCAGGCCCACCGTCGCCGGAAAAACCAGCTTTTCCGATGCCCGCAATCGTAGTGATAGTTCCCTTCTTTACATCTATGCGGCGCACCACATGATTGACTCTCTCAACGAAAAACATGTTGCCGCCCGAATCGAAGCGAACCTCGTAAGGCTCGTTCAGCTCTGCCTTAGTAGCCGGGCCGCCGTCGCCGGAATAACCTCGCTTACCTGTTCCCACGACCGTTGTAATGACGCCATCGCTTGAAACTTTCCGAATGACGTGGTTGTTCATGTCACAGATATAAAGGGCTCGGTCGGGGCCGCGGACAATACCAAAAGGGTTATCCAGTCTTGCTTGAGATGCAGGCCCTCCGTCGCCGGAATAACCAGCCTGTCCCGTTCCGGCGAAGCTGACGATCTGGCGAGCGGAATGTCTCTCCGTGGCGCGAGAGAATGCGATGAAAGAAACGCCACATAGCAGAAGGAAAATGAATCTCAGTCGCGCGGTCATGGTTATCCAAGGCAGTCGGCAGTAGGCAGTCAGCAGTCGGCAGGAGAAAAGCGTCATTCGTCATTTGTCATTAGTCCGTTGTCAGTTAACTTCTGTTCTGCGAGGTCGCGATCTCACAATGGGAGCTCTAACTGGGATCACGAACAACAGATGAATGACGGATGACGGATGACGCTTTTCTCCTGCCTCCTGCCTACTGCCGACTGCCTTCCGTCTACTGCGAATACGCTTCGGCGGCTTTCACTCCGGAGCCGGCTTTTAAGCCTTCCGATTTCAGAATCTTTTCAAGAGCGCTCAGCAGCAACAACACATTGTCGCGCGTGCTTGCAGCTCCCATCAATCCGATTCTCCAGATGCGGCCTTTCAGTGGACCTAGCCCCGCTCCGATCTCAATGTTGTGCTCTTGCAGTAATCGATCGCGCACTTTGGCCTCATCGACACCTTCAGGAACGCGAACGGTATTGAGCGTCCACAGACGATGCTGCGGAGCCACCAGCATCTGGAGTCCCATTGCTTCGATTCCGGCCTGAAGCATCAGACTGTTTTGTTCGTGCCGTTTCCACCTCGCCTCCAAGCCCTCTTCGGCAATCAAGCGCAACGCCTCATGGGCTGCGTAATGCGCCGATACCGGCGCCGTATGATGGTAGACCCGCTCCTTGCTCCAGTATCTTTCCAGCAGAGTGATGTCGAGATAGAAGTCCCGGCAGATGGCCTTGCGTGCCCGTACTTTCTGCAAAGCTTTTTCCGAGAATGTGACCGGAGAAAGCCCCGGCGGAGCGCCGATTGCCTTCTGAGTGCAGGAATAACAGGCGTCAATGCCGTTGTGGTCAGTGCCGACCGGGATGCCGCCCAGCGAGGTCACTGCATCGACCAGGAACATTACATCGCGGACAGAGAGCAGCTCCCTCAGCCGCTCGATGGGTTGACGCATGCCGGTAGAGGTCTCAGCATGCACCATGGCCAGGATCACAGCGCGGCAGGATTTCAAGGCAGAAGCGACGCGGTCCATGTCGATCGGCTGCCCCCACTCAAATTCCACGCGGATCGCCTTGCCGCCACAGCGTTCCACCAGATCGCAAATGCGATTGCTAAAGTAGCCATTTACGCAGACGAGGACTTCGTCGCCGGCTTCGATCAGGTTTACCAGCGTGCATTGCATTCCTGAAGTTCCGGTTCCAGGTGACATCAGCGTCACACGATTTTTTGTATCAAAGACGTAGCGGAGCATTTCCTGAATCTCATCCATGCATTGCTGGAAGAAAGGGTCCAGGTAACCGAGAAGCGGCGCCGCCATTGCTTGCAGCACGCGCGGGTCGACCGTAGCGGGTCCGGGTCCCAGCAGCAGGCGCCGGGGCGGACGAAATGGAGTCCATTCTGGCATTGAGTTCTCCTTTCCGGGATATTCTAAAGCTTAAACGCAGCCGAGCTCCAAAAAAAGCCGTTCACGGCCACGATCACGTGCACGTCCACGACCACGTCCAGGTCCACGATGATGAAAAAGACTCATCTGCAGCCAGTCTTTGGCTCTTTGAAGTCGGCACCCACAGAGCCGCGACCGGAAGGGAGCGGCGCGCCCATGTGACACTTTGCGACTACGCTAACCCAGAGTTACTGCAGCAACGATACGGGACGACCCGATTTTGCGAGCCTGAGCTCGCGACGACTCAATCTGGCACGCCGCTCCCTTCCGGTCGGCTCTGTGGGTGCTGCAACCAAGCTGGTAGCCGCCGATCATGTGTACTGCTTGACGCGGCTTGCGCCCTCCTTGGGTTGTGGCCTTACGGCCATTGTAGGCTCGTGAATGTGGCGGGTTTTGAGGCACTCGCATTTTCCAATTGACTGCAACGTCCCGACAAAGACATAAACGGCGTGAAAACTAAGGAGGAGCGATGCAATCGGTCAGAGTTGAATTTGCGCCGGTCGAAGGGGCTCACGAGCTATTCACGCCGGAATTTATCGATTATCTGACGTTCTTAAACGACCGTTTCACACCGAGAATCCACGCGCTGCGTCAGACGCGGGCGCAGGTGCTGAAGAAGGCGCTCGATGAACATATCTTGCCGGCCCAAGCGCCTCGGACGCAGGCCAATTCCAATGAATGGACGGTTCCCTCAGTCCCCGAAGAGCTGAAGAGGCCGGGAATTGAGATATCCGGGCCTGCTTCAGTGACGGGGATGTTTATCAACGCGCTCAATCCGGGACCCGAAGGAACCAGGGCGGAGGGAGATCTTGATGACGACGAAGACTCTGCGGGGCATCGGTTGGTAGACACTGTTCGAGCAGCCTGGAATCGGAAGGGAGCGGTGGAGCGGACACTAACGTTTTACGATGCGGAAAAGGGAAAAGAATACAAGCTGGAAAAGGGCGAGCTCCCCTTTTTCATGCACCGCGAGCGCGGATTACACCTCGACGAACCCGACGTTAAAGTGGACGGCAAGCCAATACCGGCAAGTATCCTCGGTACTGCGCTGACGCTATTTTACGCCGGCAAGGCGCAGGCCGAGCGACGTCAGGGAATTTATTTCTATCTGCCCAAACTGGAAGCGGCGGCGGAAGCGGCCTTCTGGAAAGATTTCTTCGATGCCAGCCGCGAGCGGCTGGATTTCCTGGACAACGGTGTCATCCGCGCCATTGCATTGATCGAATCGCTTCCCGCAGCTTATCAGATGGAAGAGATCCTGCACGCCTTAGGTCCGTACGCAGCCGGGTTGAACGCGGCGCGTTGGGATTTTCAGGCAAGTATCCTGGAATTTGTCATGACCGATCCAAAATCAGTGTGGCCGGATCGGTTTGGAGTCGATATCAAGGCCACCGAATTCCTGGCCAACATTTTCAGGCGGCTGGTGGCGATTTGTCTAAAACGAGGCGCTGTTGCCGTTGGAGGGATGGCCACGGCGCTGCCCAGTAAGGAGAATGAAGTAAACAAAGCAGCGGCCGCCGCGATCCGCGCCGACAAGGAGTGGGAAGCAATACAAGGTTTCCTGCGAGGATGGGTCGCTCACATTTTTCATATGAAGACTGCAGCCGATCCATTCAAGGAGCTGCGGGCGTCCGGATGGAAGCCGACCGGCGATATGGCAAATCCGGATAATTATCCTATCCAGATCGAAGTTCCTGATGGGCCGATCACCGTCGACGGAACACGACGCAACGCCAGAATGCTGATCGAGTATCTGGAAGGGTGGCTGAATGGCAGAGGTGCTAAGGGAATTGACAGCCTCGCCGGCAAGCCCGGCGTCCATCCCGCGTTGATGGAGGATCTGGCGACGGCGCGTATTTCGGTGGCGCAGATTGCGCAGCGCATTCTTCATCAGGCAAAGGACAGCCATATCGGCGAGGGGCACGATTTTTCCTTAGTCAAACGGCTGCTTCATGAGGAAGCAGCGGATATTTTGAAGCTGTTGCAATCGGCTGTGCCTTCGGGGAATGAAAAGACACGCGAAGCATACTCTCAGGCCGAAGCACGATATTTGAAATCCGTGAAGATCGCCATGCGCTGGATCAAAAATTACACGGAGCTGAATTTTAGGAGCTTGGGCTCGTACACGCGCAGTCAATTGGATGAGATTGCGGCAGCTCCGGACGCTTTTTAGCCACGAATTGCAC
>DASYPF010000413.1:0-6929 GCA_036006905.1 Acidobacteriota bacterium | reverse complement strand
TGGACGTTGACGTGCTCGTGAACGTGCTCGTGGTCGGTTGTTGCGACCAAAAAAATGTTGCTAAGAAAACAAGAAGTTGTCAACTTGTGTCACGGGGACCAGAAGCGACCGCTCAATTGCTAATCCCCGACTGTCCCAGTTTGAATTCCGCTGGCGCATCCTTTATCATTTCGGATTCAGAGAAAAGTAATGACCAAAGAGCGCCGCAATGTTCCAGCGCTTACGCGCAAGAAAGAGTGGGAAGAACGCACGCTTAAACCAAGCCTGGAGCGGCTGCCGGAAAGAGACCTCCCTTTTTCTACCGTTTCCGGAAAGGAAATTGAACGCCTCTACACTGAGGAAGATCTTCAGGACTGGAATCCCGACCGGGATCTGGGTCTGCCCGGCGAATTCCCTTATACACGCGGCATTCATCCCACCATGTATCGAAGCCGGCTCTGGACGATGCGGCAATTCTCCGGATTTGGGACAGCTGAAGATACCAATCGGAGATTTAAGTACCTGCTCTCACAGGGACAGACCGGCTTGTCGGTGGCCTTCGATTTGCCAACATTGATGGGCGTCGACTCCGACAATCCGCTCGCGGAAGGAGAAATCGGCAAGTGCGGGGTGGCCATCGATACGCTGGCCGATATGGAGGTACTGTTCGACGGCATTCCACTCGGGCGGGTCACTACCTCGATGACCATCAATGCTCCAGCTGCTGTCCTCTTTGCAATGTACGTGGCGGTAGCGGAAAAGCAGGGAGCGGACCTGAAGAAGATTTCAGGCACCATTCAGAACGACATCTTGAAAGAGTACATCGCGCAAAAAGAGTGGATTTACCCGCCACGACCGTCAATGCGTTTGGTGATTGACTCCTTTAAGTTTTGCGGCGAACACGTTCCGCGCTGGAATTGCATCTCCATTTCCGGTTATCACATCCGCGAGGCGGGAAGCACAGCGCTTCAAGAGCTGGCTTTCACTCTGCGCGATGGCATCGAATACGCACAGAGCGCCATCGACGCCGGCATGGATGTTGACGAATTTGCTCCCCGTCTTAGTTTCTTTTTCAACTCACACAACGATTTCTTTGAAGAAGTCGCCAAGTTCCGCGCGGCACGGCGCATCTGGGCACGGGTGATGCGCGACCGCTTTGGCGCCAAGAACGAGCGATCGTGGTTGTGCCGGTTCCATGCTCAAACGGCCGGCTGCAGCTTGACCGCTCAGCAGCCGCACAACAATGTCGTCAGAACCGCGATACAGGCGCTGGCGGCAGTGCTGGGCGGCGCTCAGTCCCTGCACACAAACTCGTTGGACGAGGCGCTGGCGCTCCCGACGGAAATGGCTGCACAGATCGCGCTGCGCACGCAACAGGTTCTGGCTTACGAAAGCGGCGTGACCAATACAGTGGATCCCGTGGGAGGATCGTACTTCGTCGAAAGACTGACCAACGAAATGGAGCAGGGAGCCTTTGACTACTTTGAGCGGATTGATGTGATGGGCGGCATGGTCGCCGCCATCGAAAAAGGATTTCCGCAGAGAGAAATACAGGAAGCCGCTTATCAGTACCAAAAAGCGCTGGAAGGCCGAGAGAAAATCGTCATTGGCGTCAACAAGTTCACTGAGGACCAAGAACGGCCGCTCGATATTTTGCTGATTGGCGAGAATGTCGCCGACTACCAGAAGAGCCGTCTGGCTGAGATCAAGAGAAATCGGGATGGCAGGCGCGTCTCAGAACTGCTGCAGGAGCTGCGCGAGACTGCAAAAACCGATCGCAACCTGCTTCCGGTGATGGTCAATGCGGTCAAGGCTTATGCCTCCGTCGGGGAAATCTCGGATGCCTTGAAAGATGTATTTGGGGTGTATGAAGAACCCGCGTTCTAACAGGTCAACAAGTCATCAAGTCACTAAAAAAGCTATCAGCTATCAGCTATCAGCCAGCAGCAGTGAGTCAGGAGGTACTTGCAATCCCAATGCCGGTGCCCATCTGAGGGCTGAAAGCTGATCGCTGAAAGCTGATCGCTGAAAATCTGATAGCTGACGGCTGATAGCTGAAAGCTTTCTATGAACAGTGCCAGAAAGATCAGAGTGCTGATTGCCAAGCCCGGTCTGGATGGCCATGACCGCGGCGCTAAGGTGATTGCTCGCGCGCTGCGTGATGCCGGAATGGAAGTCATCTACACCGGATTGCGCCAGACTCCCGAGCAAATCGTCACCGCCGCCGTGCAGGAAGATGTCGATGCCATTGGTCTATCGATCCTTTCCGGGGCTCACATGCATCTTTTCGGCCGGGTCCTGAAACTCATGAAAGAGCAGCGGATGGATGATGTGCTGCTGTTCGGCGGAGGCATCATCCCCAATGAAGACGTTGAGCGGCTCAAGCAAATGGGGGTGTCCGAGATATTTCTCCCTGGAACTACCACGGAGGAAGTAATTCAGTACCTGAAGAAGAACGTCAGGTCTGCGGCATGAGCTTGCACTGCGACTTTCCGTTGCGCGTCCGCTATGCAGAGACCGATCAAATGGGCCTGGCTTACTACGCCAACTATTTCATCTGGTTTGAAGTGGGCCGCGCGGAATTCTGCCGGCAGCGGGGATTTTCTTACGAGCAACTGGAGCGTGAGACGCACAGTTTTCTGGTGGTCGCAGAGGCCCACTGCCGCTACCAGACGCCGCTTCGATATGACGCGGAGTTTCTAGTGCGAACTCGATTGAAAGAGTTCCGCAAGCGAATGCTAACGTTCGCTTATCAATTGCTCAATCCCGCCGGCGATATCATTTACGCCGAGGGAGAAACCGTTCATGTAGTGACCGACAACGACGGGCGGCCCAAAAGTTTTCCAGAGCTTTACAAGAAGTTCTTAATCGATGACTAGGCAAGTGCTCACGCAACTGGCCCGCGAGGCTTACGCAGAACGCAAGAGCAACCAACCGGCAGCTCTACTGGACGCCTCTTTCCACCCTTACGCAAATTTGAATCACACCATTCGGCTGCGAAAAGGCAAAATATTTTTGCGAATCAGTGACGTGATGAGCGACGCACCAGAATGGGCGCTTCGAGCCATTATCAGAATCCTGCTGTTGAAATTAGACCGTAGAAAAATTCCTCAGGAACTGGCTGCCACCTATCGAGCCTACTCTGAAAAGCCTGAAGTGCGCGAGAGAATCCACAAAATCCGCCTGGAGCGCGGCAAAAAAATAGTCAGCAACGGCAACGGCAAATTCTACGACCTGCAAAAAACGTTTGAGCAATTGAATCGGGAATATTTCGGCAATACCCTTCAAGTTTCGGCTGTAACCTGGAGCCGGAGCAAGACCAGACGAATTCTGGGCCATTACGATCGCTGCCATGACGTGATCGTCATCTCCCGCAGCCTTGATGCTGCGTGGGTTCCGCCCGTGCTGTTCCGGTACATACTTTTCCATGAAATGCTGCACGCCTGTGTGGGAGAACAGTACCAACAGGGAAAAAGGTACACTCATCATGCCGAATTTAGGTCGGCGGAGAAGAAGTTCATTCACTATCGGGAGGCGCAGGCAATGATGAAACAGTTTTCTGCGCGAATTCGGTAGCTAATTTAGCCGCAAATGAACGCGAATGAAAGTGGCGTGTTGTCTGTCGTCAGCGGTCCGGAGCCGCTGATCGCTAACGATTCGACCTCCCTACGGAGATGCGGCGAACCAGCAATATCAACTAATAACGGTTGGCGACTATTGGCACTAAGCGCTGACAAGGGACCACGGACGACTGACCACGGACAACGGACAAAAGACCGCTGTCATTTGGGCCATTATTAATTCACGTTTTGTGAATCTTGTTGAATTCCCCTCGACTGCTTTGGTAATTATTTCTACACTAGTGAAATAATATTCATTTAGACTTTTTCTTTTGCTACAAGGCTTACCAGTCAGAGCCGGAACGGAAATGGATTGCGTGGAGAGGTCAGTTTTGTGCACTCAGATGGAAAAGGAATTAGACTGAGGCCGGGATCTTTCTTCACAGACCCGATTCCCCCCCAGGCGAAAGCCTTCGTCCTGATTCTCATCTTTGCCGGTTGGCCCGTCATTCTTTACTGTCTGTATCACTCTCTGACCCAGACAGACTTGCGCTGGCTCTATTTGGCGGTGTTGACAGTTGTTGCCAGTTGCTTTCCCATAAAAATCCCGTTGACCTCGGGGAAGACCGGCTCGCTTTCTCTTACGGTCAGCGACGTTTTTGTTTTTACTGCTATCCTGCTACTCGGGCCTCAGGAAGCGGCGACAATTGCCGTAATTGAAGGTTTGATCAGCAGCTTGCGGGTCAAGGTCAAGCGTCTTTATAAGCAGCTTTTCAACCTGGCGCAACTGGCTCTGGTCTCCTTTCTGGTCGGCCAGATTTTTTATCAACTGCAAGGGAGTCCTCCTCCGCTCGATCCAAGCCGGGCTACCGAGCAACTGACCGGATTCATCCTCGCCATACTCTTCTGCGGCTTGCTCTACTTCGTTCTCAATTCCAGCACCGTCGCGATGGCGATGGCCCTGGTCACCGATCAGCAGTTCACGGAGCTCTGGAAACAGAATTTCCTTTGGGCATCGATCAGCAGCATTGCAGGCGCGAGCCTGGCCGCCGGCATTTTCCTCTATTTCAAGGAAATCCAGTTCCTGTACTCGATTGCCATAACCATACCCATCATTTCCGTCCTCTATTACGCCTACAAGATGAATCGCGACCGGATCACCGAGACGTTTCAGCATCTGAGCGAAGTCAATGCGCTGCTGGCGGAAAAGATCGAAGCGGAAAAGGAATTACAAAAGGCAAAGGAACAACTGGAGATCAGGGTGGAGGAACGGACCGAGCAATTGAGCAGCGCCAACTTGCAACTGATGGTCGAGAAAGAACGACTGGCGGTTACGCTGCGCAGCATCGGCGACGGGGTCATCACCACGGACACCGAGGGCAATGTTCTCTTAATCAACAAAATCGCTGAAGACATTACCGGCTGGACGCAACTCGAGGCGATGGGACGGCCGTTGCCGGACGTCTTCGATACCCTCGATCCCAAGACGCGTGAATCCTCCGACAGTACCGCTGAGCAGGTTCTACGCACCGGCAAGATTATTGCGGCCGAACCGGGTGGCTCGATCGTCATCGCGCGCGACGGAACGGAGCGAACCATCGCCCACAGCGCCGCCCCCATATGCGACCGCTACAAGAACATTCTGGGTGTGGTACTGGTGTTCCGTGACATCACCGATCAGCAGAGGATAGAAGAGGAGCTTTTAAAGGCGCAGAAAATGGAATCGCTGGGAATTCTCGCGGGTGGAATTGCCCACGATTTCAACAACGTTCTTGCAGGAATTCTGCTCAAAACGCAGTTGGCACAAAGATCTTTGGAGAAAGGAAAAGACCCGGCGAAGTTTCTAAACAGCATCGAAGAAGCGACCCAGATGGCTACGGCACTCACGCAGCAGTTACTCACCTTTGCCAAAGGCGGAGCACCCATCCGAAAGACTACGTCGCTTAAGGAGCTTTTGAAAGAATCCGCCAGTTTTTCCCTCCGAGGCTCAAATGTCCGGTGCGCTTTTGAAATACCCGACGACCTCTGGCCGGCTGAGATTGACGAGGGCCAGATAAGCCAGGTGATCAATAACCTCGTCATTAATGCCGATCAGGCGATGCCCCAGGGAGGGACGATTTCTATTCGCGCTGAGAATGTGCAAGTCACGACAGAGCAGCCTATCGCTGAGCTGCATCCGGGAGGATATGTTAAGGTTAATGTGCAGGATAACGGCGTCGGTATCGCGTCCGGCGATCTCGGACGCATCTTCGACCCGTACTTCACCACTAAACAGAAAGGAAGCGGTCTCGGCCTGGCAACTACCTATTCGATCATCCAAAAGCATGGCGGGCATATCACGGTAGACTCAGAAGTGGATAAGGGCACTACCTTTACTTTCTATCTGCCCGCTTCCAGTACCCCCGTGGAAGAAAGTGTCGAGGAGGAAGAACACATCCTGCGGGGGAGCGGCAGAGTTCTGGTGATGGACGATGAGGAGATCATCCGGGATTCGATAGGCGAATTACTTGGCGAATTAGGTTACGAAGTGGATTTTGCTTCGGACGGGGCCTCCGCAATCTCGCTGTACCAGGAAGCACTGGCAGTGGGAAACCCCTTCGACGCGGTCATTATGGACTTGACTATCCCAGGCGGAATGGGTGGCAAGGAAGCGATTCGCAGGCTCCGGGAAATCGATCCCAAGGCCAGAGCCATCGTATCCAGCGGGTACTCCGAAGATCCCGTCATGGCCGATTTCCGCGAATACGGTTTTAGCGCCGTTTTGGTAAAACCATTTCGAGTTGATGACGTCGGCCGGGTTCTGGCGGAAGTTCTCTAAGGGAATCCACCCTGCGGGCACGCAATGGGGACAGACCCCAATGAACGCAATGGGGACAGACCCCAATTTGCAATGGGGACAGACTCCAATTTGCACGCAATGGGGACAGACCCCAATTTGCACACAATGGGGACAGACCCCAATTAACGGAGCCCGGTTTATCTTTCACCTCTTATTTTGGCTCCATTAATTGGGGTCTGTCCCCACTGTGTTGGGGTCTGTCCCCATTGCAAATTGGGGTCTGTCCCCATTGCGTGAACATTAATTGGGGTCTGTCCCCATTGCCTTCATCCGTCTATTGCGGCGTCAATTTTCCTTTCGCCGCCATTATTGTGTTGACGCTTTCACGATCTTTCACTCCCCGGAGTCTAGTTGGGCCTAACTCGCCAGACTTCACTAACTAACTGACAATACAGCCTTTTACCCAGATTCTTCGATAGTGTCTCCCGAAATGTGATCTCTGGCACAGAATTTGCTTAAATCGAAGTGAATTCACGATTTAAGGGAATCATCAGGACTGAGCCAAGCCAATGACTCGTAACCGCATCAGAAAAACATGGATGGTTGCAGCC
>DASYPF010000412.1:0-11400 GCA_036006905.1 Acidobacteriota bacterium | reverse complement strand
GTCCCGCTTACGTGAAGAAGCTTATCGAGCAATATCTGATTATTTGGACCAACCTGTTTAATTAGTACACTGTAACAGAAGAATTGGTACCGGCGGGACTCCGCGCGCCATAGGCGCGCCAGAGCGCGGCGAAGCCGCGCCAAGCCCGCTGAAGCGGGCTTGGAAAACACGTTATTGGCCGTCTCTATAAAGCTAGACGGCCCACTAATGAAGTTGTGTTACCCGCTCTAAAGGTCACAACGCCGACAGAGAATCACTCCAGATTGCGAAAAAGCGCCAACTCCAGCCGGGAAAGAAACCGCAGGTCATCTCTTCCGCAAAATAAGTGGACTTTCAGTCGCAACAGATAATAGCTGGCAAAGAACAGCCCCGCGAAAGCCACCGCCTTAAAGCCTAGGGCGCGTAATCGGAGTAGATCGGCTACATCTTCCCTGAGCAGACGGGAGAACTGGAGAAACAGGTCTTGCCGCTTTTTGGGATTGTCCATAAGCATGCGGACGTCGGGCGCCTCCAGCAGTCGAAGAATATGCGCCAGGCGCAACTCTACCTGCTCTAGAGCTCTGCGTTCGCTTTCGTTCCAACGCAGCGAGCAAACCTGCAGGTAGAAAACGTAAACTAGCAACAGCACTGAGATCCCTAAGATGTAATAGATCATCGCAATAGCAGTGCTTTTAGCACTTGCTCCAATTGTTCGTTCACCTTCTCGAATTGCTGCTGATCAGCCGCCTGCAGCCGTCGCAGCGGGACATAATCCCATAACGTGTAGGAAAAAACGATCAGGGCGACAAAATAGTTAAACTGTAGAAAGAAGCGAAAGACTTGCAGCGGGGAGTGCATGAAGAGATGTTCTGTGAAGTTGATGCTCTGGCACGCGACCAGCAGGGCCAGTCCCAACAGCATTCCTTTCAGGTTCCTGCCAAGGTCTACCTCTCTGTGCACGTATGCGTCGTGACATACCAGCAGGCAGACGACCACCTGCAGTGGCAACGTGAAGGCGTGAAAGCCCATGAAGAAATCCACTTTTGGCATCGAGAAGACCTTCCAGGCTATCGGCAGCGTCATTGTGACCACGACACTAGCCCATCCTGCCATCTCTTTCCAAGAGGTTTTGGTTTTTCCAACGATCCGCCCATGAAGATCCCACAAGATCCAGAACTGCAGAAAAGCCATCGGGAGACTGCTTAGGTAATAAACGTAGTAGTACTCGGTGGACGTAGTACTGAAGCGCAGCGCAGTCAGGCTTCTTCCCAGCGAGGCCAGCAGAACAAAGCCAATATAGCTGTAAAAGGGCGGATATTCAGGGAACATTCGCTTTCGAAATGCCCGAAAGCAAATTAGCACTAAGAGAGCCGTACCTGTAAACCAAAGCATAAGTGGAATTCCTTAAGAAATTTAGCAGCTCGGCTGAGTGAATTTTGTACAAAAGTCAATACTTTTTGCAATAACCAAATTGTTTTCCTTTTTTTTTTGGTAATTCCAAAACCGCTATCCCATTACTTTTCAAGCCACTAAACTCAAACGCCGGCAAACAACAATTTCCAAGGAGGAAAGACTCATGTGGTATCGAATTATGTTGCTCCTGGTAGTGATCGGGCTTTGTGCGGCGCCCTTGAATATGCAGGCTCCGGCTGCTGCCGCCTCGCAGGCAAACGTCAACTGCTGCGGCCCAGACGATCCACCGAACCCGCCGCCACCGCCGCCGACGGCTTAAACTTGCTCTAGGGACAGCGTCAGATCCTTTATGGCAAAAATCCTCGTCGTTGACGACGAAGCGGCCATTGTCCGTTTTCTGAAAGCTTTTCTGGAAAAGAGGGGTTATACGGTTGCGACGGCCCTGGACGGGAAAGAAGCAATCGAAAAACTCCGCGAGGACAAACCCGATGTCATGTTGCTTGATATCCGTCTAGGGGATAAGAATGGCCTGGAGGTGCTGAAAGAGGCCAAGAGCATCACTCCGGACGTAGCAGTCGTAATGATCACCGCTGTTAGCGATGAAGAGATTGGCAAGCGGGCCCTGGAACTCGGCGCCTTCGATTACATCATGAAGCCCTTTGAGTTGCCACATCTGGAAAAAGTGCTGCGGTGGACAATGAAGTTAACGACGTAGAGACGTGGCATGCCCCTTCCTGCGATCTTTGGTGCATAGGACTTGCTGACTTGAAGTGTTGACTTGAAGTGTGGTCGCCCGTTTTTCGAATGATGGCGCACGCATTCGGGCGGCCACGCAGGGCCGCCCCTATGATCAGATCGATTGTTTCACGGCCTAGCACATCGCGCCACCTCTTACGGCACCACTTTCGACGCTGGAACTGCAGACAGGAAGCTCCCGCTCGTCGTGAGAAACAAAACGATAGCCGATACCGGCTGATCGGAACGCACTCGAATGTAACCGCCGGATCGGTTGGCGGCCGTCGGCACTAGCTCGATGATCTGATTGGTCAATTTTTGATTGGGTCCGAGCGCCTGCTGCTTCAGTCCAAGCAGGGTCCCATCCGGAGAATGAGCCTCGACTGTGATCTGAGCCGAATTCGGGCCAGGATTGTAAACAGCGATTCCGGTGACAAAGCCGCTCGCTGTGGCCAACTGTTCAAAAAGCAGATTGGTTCCCAGTGTTGCTGCCGATTCCAGCGGGAACTCGGAGGCGAAGTTGTTGTTGGTCGTGCCGTCGCCTATCAACACACTGCCAAACAGCGCGCCGCCAGACAGGCTCCTCACTGTGATCGATCCAATCACGGCCGGTCCTCCAGGCAGCAACCCGAACGTGTCGGCCACCTCGAGTTTCAAAATCGTTTGAGCGTTAACAAAAACCGTGGGCGACGCAATGATGCGTCCGCTCGCATCGCGTGCTTCGATGACCGCCTGGACCGGCTGATTGCCTGGATTCACCAGATTAAGCCGAGTGAAAAATACCAGGCCGGCGTTCCCCACTGCGAAGTGTGACGAAATCAGCGTTGTCGGCACTGCCGACTGATCCTGTGCGTTCAAGCTCACCAGTTGGCATCCGGTACCTGATGGCTGACACGCTGGCGGAACGGAGCTGACCAGCTCGAGCGCATTGACCGGCAGGGTGCTGTGAAACGTGATATATCCAACATCGCTGACAATTCCAGGAAACAGTTGCGCCGCGGTTTCCCTTAAATTAGCCCGCGCGCCCACAGTTCGGGACACCGGCCCCAACTTCTGGCCCAGAGCACTGACGAAATTGAAAGTCAGTGTGGCCGCCAAGGTGTTGAAGTTGGCAACATTGATTTCCGTCTGGGATGTGGAATTTTGCCGCACATCAGTGAAGATACCGTCCGTCAGTGCCGAGCTTGGGACATCGCTTCCATCCAGCTTAGTGAGGGCGAAATCGCCGGCGAGGAAGAAGGCGTACACCTGCGCCTGATCTGACTGCAATTCGACCCAACCACTTTCATTTTGTACTGTCTGAAAAATTTCCTGGCTCAACTTTGCCGACTGGCCGCCGGCGGGGACCGAAAGAAAGGCGGGGTTTTGCATTCCCGGGATGGCGATCAACTCTCCAGTTGAGTCGAAGTAAAGTGCCCGTATCACCGCGGACTTATCCGAAAGATTCGTAATACCGATTCCTGTAAATTCGCTGGAACTTTGGCGCACCGCCGGAAAGCGTAATATGGTCTGCGTCACGGCTCGCTCGGCAACCACCAATCCGGCAGTGTAATAAGAAGTTTGGCCGCCGCTGGTCACCTTGAGCTGTCGCGTACCCGGAGTGGCGTCAGGCGCCACAGCAACGTCAACAAAGACAAACCCCGTTCCGCTCTGGAACGCTCCTTTGCCCCGAGCTTTGATGGTGATTCCCGAGCCTTCCACGTCCAGTCGCAAGTCAGTCGCATCCTTTGTAATGCCGTCACCGATGACCACCAGCGTGATCGGCTGACTTTGCCCTTCACCGGGCGATACCAAAACCGGCCCGGCACCGATCAGAAAACTATTTGCCGAGTCGCTGGAACCGCTAAAGTTTCTTCCCGCCTTCGTGGCATTTAAGGTGGCGTCGCCCGACGGAACCGAAACGTCTATGTTCTGAAGGTTCTGACCGACGCTTAGCGCCTGAGCGGGCCCGCTGCTGGTCATGAATTTAGTACTTGCGCTGCCAAAAAAGGAGTTGATCTGGCCGCTGAATAAGGAACTCAAGGTAACTGGCCCGTCAAAAGGCTCGGCATAGATCAAATAGTTTCCCGGGGGAAGTCCATCAATAAAATAGGAGCCGTCGCGCAGGCTTACGCCGCTGACGTAAATGTTTTTGGATGCATCGTAAGCAACTACATGTGCCCCAAATACCGGGGTCGAACCAGAAAGCACTTTTCCCGAAATGGAACCGAACGGGTGAATGGAAGTAGGATAGGCCGTCGAAACAAACGCAATGTCGTCGAAATCGAGAGTTCGTTGAAAGAATTCCAGCTCGCCAGAACTCTGAAACATCGTGGCAGACTGCACGGCTGTATGATCGGCTGAGATAGAGTGGCCGAACTCGTGCGTCGCCACCGACTGCATATCAAACCCACCGCTTCCGGGATTGATAAAGAAAGTCACCTTAGGATTGAACAAGAGATCGGTGTCTAGAATCGTCCCGCTCGAATTACCAAAGATGATCACGGTGATGGCCAGAGTGTCAGTGTCGTTAATGAATGGGCTGTTGTCAGAAAAACTAACGATGTTGATACCGTCATTTGCACCCAGCGTTCTGCTGGTGGTAGTGAAAGGAAGAAAATTGATCGCCGAAGTAGACCACTGATTCCACTCCTGCCGCGCGGCGTTGAGCGCTGCAATGGGATCTCCTCCTGGCAAAATGTTGGGAGCGGAAGCAATCTTGTCGTTCAAGGCGAACTGCACGCTGGTGGAAGCCTGCTTGATCGGGTCGCCTCCGGAGGTGCGAATGCGAGTGAAACCCAGCACCGTCGGCGGCAGAATGCAACAAACCAAAACAGAAGTGAAGAATCTCTTCATCGTACTTGACCTCGCCGAATGCGCTCCATTTGGCTGATGCGCGATAGTAGTTCCGTTAAAGGAATCCTGTTTCTTCCATCATCCATGGAAACAGCAGGAATGGCGATCTTTTCGCCACCCTCATCAACCACTGCAAATTTCCCCTGAATCAATCCGGCGGTGCGCCATTTGCCTCCCACGTTCTTTAAGAACACCACCGCTTCCTCTCCCCGCTCGAATCGGGCCGTGCCCGGAACCGCCATTCCAATATCGCCGACCACGCCGCCAAGCTCGGTGACGGTGACCACCGAGCTGACCCGTCCTTTGATGGGACTCAGCACTTCAATGCGCGTGTCGGTCAGCACCCAGCCTCGCGAGGGCATCAAGTAACTGTGCGTATACAGGACCCTCCCATAGATCACCAGCTCCGACTCGTCCACCAATTGGCGGAAATTCAGTTTTCTTATGGATGTGGCCGTGGCAATCGAGCCCAATATTAGCCCACAGCACAGCAGGCCGATCATTCGCTTCATAAATTCCCCTTAGGCTTCAAATTCGTGCAGCTAGTATATAAACTTCTAACCGGAAGTCCCTGTAAAGATGCAAAATCCAGCGAGAAGTCTCAAGCAGCCAAGTCATCTGCATTCACCACTTCTCTTTATTTTTCTTGACGGCGTGGGCATCGGCAGACCTGAACCGGAAATAAACCCCTTGTTTGCCGGAAATAGCAGGATTCTAGGCTTTTATCAAGGGGTGCGGCGCGAACCTTATCACGGCGGATGGATGACCCCGACGGATACAACCTTGGGCGTCAGCGGCCGGCCGCAGAGCGCCACAGGACAAACCGCGCTGTTTACCGGCTTTAATGCCCCTTTAATCTTGGGAAAGCACTTGAACGGGTTTCCTTCACCGCGACTGAAGAAACTATTGAAGAATTCCATTTTTCGCAAAGCGAAGGATTATGGCCTAACGGTGAGCTTCGCCAACGCGTATCGGCCCGAATACTTCAACGAGCCGGTAGAGCGGGTGTCGGCTACAACCTCAGCGTTTGTGCAGGCCGGAATTCCACTTCGAACTTTTGACGACTTGAGAAGCGGTAATGCCGTGTCGCATGAGTTTACGCGCAGCCTGATTCGCTCGCGCGGCTATGACTTTGAACCGATTGAACCGGAGGAAGCAGCCGGCCACTTGCTGAATATTTTCCGACAATGCGACTTGCTGCTTTTTGAGTTCTTTATGACGGATGTGGTGGCACACACTCAGTCGATGCCCGACGCGCTGGCGCTGCTGGGAAAACTGGAGCATTTCCTGAAGAACGTGATTGAAGGGCTCGATTTAGAGCACGAGTCGCTGCTGATTGCCAGCGATCACGGAAACTTCGAAGACTTGTCGACGCGCTCTCACACGCTCAATCCGGTAGCGACGCAAGTGTGGGGACCGGCGCGGCAATTGTTTCCCGGAACCGAGTTGCCCACACAGGAAGCGCCGACGACATTATCGCCTGTTTTTTCTTTGACCGATGTCGGGCCTGCCATGCTGAAAGCTTTGGGAGTTCCCTGGTGAAAGACCGTGTGCTGGTGGGTTCGTGCAAAGGCGTCCTGCGAGTTCTCTTCCGCATTTTGTTTCGAATCGACTATCGCGGGCTGGAAAATATTCCTGCTGCCGGCCCGGCACTCATCATTCCCAATCATCAGAGTTACCTCGATCCGTTGTTTGTCGGAGCCGCTGTCCGGCGCTCAGTCCGTTACATGGCGATGAAGAAACTTTTCAGGTGGTCTGGGGTGTCTTCTTTCCTGAGGTTCTACGGCGCTTTTCCCGTGAACCTGCGCCGCGCCGACAAAGACGCCATCAAAGCGTGCCTCAAATTTTTGAGGGGAGGTGAAGCTGTGATTATCTTTCCGGAAGGAGGAAGAGCCCGAGACGGCAAGTTGATGGATTTCTATCAGGGTTTCGCGCGAATCGCATTACTTCAACAGGTCCCGATTGTGCCCGTGACGATTGCAGGAGCTCATCAGGTGTGGTCGCCAGCTCACAGGTTCCCGCGCTTTCGTAAGGTCAGCGTCACTTTCCATCCCCCCATTTATCCGTCTGATTTTGAAATGGCGGATCGAACGCACGCGCTGCACATCGTCGACCAAGTCAAGCAGACCATCGAGTCGGCGCTTGAGATTTAGGTTTCGGGTGTCCGGTGTCGGGTATCGGGTGTCGGCGCCTGGGGAACTGCGGGAATCGGCTATCGGGATTTCCTGCCTCCTGCCTCCTGCCTCCTGCCTCCTGCCTCCTGCCTCGTGCCTCCTGCCTTCTGCCTTCTGCCTTCTGCCTCCTGCCTCCTCTCCTGCTTACGAAATGACGGCCAGCACCCTCTCGTCCATATATTTCCCCAGGTCGCCTCTCAGCGATGGTGCCCACTTGAAGACCTTTCGGTAGACGTCCTGGCTTTCCATGCAAAGGTAGACCGTGCTACTGGCGCTGCGGCGATGGATCCACTCGATCATGCGCGCATACATTTCCACGCGAATCGGCTTAAAGTACTGGAACTTTCCATCCGTGCCGCGGACCAATTCGCCATAGAGGATCTGGCTGCGCGGGAACCGCCAGCGGATCATGTCGCGCTGATCTTTGTTGAATCGAAGGCCGCCGACGCTCAGCCAGGCAATTTCGTCGGCGTCAAAACGGTCAAAAAGTTCGCTTACCAGTGACCGATAATCCGCTTCCCAGTTGTCATAATGGATCATGGGATCAAAGTGAAAGCCAAGCCGGTACCCGTGATCGGCACATTGCCGCGCGGCCTGGAATTTCTCATCCAGCGTCGCCGTCTTGTACTCCTCGTGTGAAGAAACAAAACGGGTATTGATGGACCAGGAGATCACGGTGTTTTGGTTTGACTCGATCTCGAGCAGGTTTTCGACGTTGTCGGTTTTGGTCTTCAATTCAAGAACAGCCTTCTTGCGCCCGCCGAAGAAGGGGACCATCCATCTGGAGATTCCAGTCAAATGATCCAGCCCCAACGAATCGGAAAGCTCTCCTGTTCCGACTCGATAGACCGCATCCGGGTTGCGGTCAAACGCCGAATCCAGCTCCGACAGCAGGTCTGGAATGTTGACGTAGACGCGCATAAATGGGTTGTTTAGATAGGCTTGCAGAATGCAGTAGGTGCATTCCAGATGGCAGTTGCTGGCGTAAGTAACAGTGAAGTAATTACAACTGACGAGACTCTGAGTACATCCGGGACAACCCCTGAGAAACTTTCCAGGGTGACGGGTCAGCACCAGTTGCTTTTTTCCGACGGTCAAAGTCGCATCGCTACGGTAGAGCGCTTCCAGCTCTTCATGCGTTTGGAAGTAGACTACGGGAGCGCCCTGCGCTCTCTCTAGCGTGTAGCGCGTGATCGGTTCATCGGCAACCGAAGGATCGACATATATTTTTTCGGGTCGGTACTTTTTCATGGGTGACAATTGTAACAGGACAGCAAGTTCAGTGCTCAGTGCCTAGTGCTCAGTGCCCAGTGCTCAGTGCCCGTGCTCAATGCCCAGTGCTCAGTGCCCAGTGCCTAGTGCTCAGCACCAGTTGCTAGCCCGCCAGTTGCAAGTTTTCGCATTCTCAGTTCCCAGTTGCCACCTTCGAGACTAGTTCCCTGTCAGAGTTTCCAGTTCCCTACCCCAGGGACTGAGGACCGCAAATTGACAACCGCGTCCTGGGTACTGAGCACTGGGCACTGGGCACTGAGCGCTGGGCACTGAGCGCTATCATCGTAAGTAGCGCACGATAAGAATTACAAGCGCAATGCAGGTCAACGCCCCCAGCGACGCCCCGATGGCTTTGTTTCTCCAAGCGCCGCGCCCGGGGTGACCCGTGCTGCGAGTCAGAGCAAGCGACGCGTGCACCAGATTGCAAAAGACCAAAAGCAGAGTGAAAGCCAGGAATTCGGCGGTGCCCATAAACTCCGGATGATAGGCAAACACCAGGACAGCAACCGACACGTCAAGGCAAAAGGCAACGATCCCGAGCGCTCCCGCCGTCGAGGCGCTTACGAATCTGGCTCGCTGGCGCTCGGCCGAATCCTGAATCATCGCGCTGTGCGTCATGCCGAATCCCAGGTAGATCATCAGCCCAATGCGCAGCCACCCGTAAAACCGCATCCACGTGAGAATGGGCAAGCTGAACATCAGAACGACGCATAACAGGATTCCCAGCACAGGCATTAAAGGCACCATGGGTGTTTTGAAGGGCCTCAAACGCGCCGGATCCGTTTTGCGCAGTGCAATCACGCCCGCGCACACCAGAATGAATGCAAAAAGGGTTCCGATGTTTGTCAACTCTGCCGCCGACCCAATATCAATGAATAGCGCCGGCACAGCCACAAATACGCCCGTCCAGAAGGTAGTGACATGCGGCGTTCGAAAGCGCGAGTGGATTCTCGCAAAATACTGAGGAAGTAGCCCGTCGCGCGCCATCGCCATAAAGATGCGCGGCTGGCCCAATTGAAATACCAGCAGCACCGATGTCATCCCGGCCAGGGCGCCGGCGCTGACAAAAGCCTGCGCCCAGCGCGCTCCCCCAACCTCTCGCAGAGCTTTGGCGACAGGCGCGGCGTCATCCAACTGCGACCAGCGCAGCATTCCTGTCAGCACCAGTGAGACAGCAATGTAAAGAACTGTCGTAATCGCCAAAGATGCGATCATTCCAGTGGGCATATCGCGCTGAGGATTGCGTGCTTCTTCGGCGGTGGTGGAAACTGCGTCAAATCCAATGAAAGCAAAAAACACGATGGCAGCGCCGCCCATCACACCCAGAAATCCATGAGGAGCATAGGGGACCCAGTTGCGTGGCGAGACATAAAAGGCGCCGAACGCGACAAAGAAAATAACGATGGTAACCTTAACAACAACTGCGACAGTATTGGCAGCGGCGCTTTCCTTAATGCCGTAAATTAGGAGCGCCGTCAGCAGTGCCACAATTAGAAACCCGGGAATATTGAAGGCGACATGGTGGCCAAGAACCAGCGGGAGGTCGATAGACGAGAACATCTGCAAGCCTGTCCCTCCCTCAGCGAGCTTTGCGTGTGCGCTCTTGATGTCCGTGACCAGCCAGAGCGGAAATTTCAGCCCCAGCATGTTGTAAATAAACTCCACAAAATATCCTGACCAGCTTGTGGCCACGGCAATATTCCCCACCGCATATTCCAGAATCAGGTCCCACCCGATGATCCAGGCAAGCATTTCACCCAGGGTGGCGTAGGCGTACGTGTAAGCGCTTCCTGAGATGGGAATCATGGCTGCCAGCTCTGCGTAACAGAGCGCTGCAAGAGCGCATGCGAGCGCCGCCACCAGAAAGGAGATGGTAATGGCTGGGCCTGCCCCCAGCCGCCCCAATTCCACGGCTCCTCCCGCGAACGGCTGAAGGATGAAATTTAAGACGGGTGTGTCGACGAACGCGGGAGGAGCTCCACCTGTTGTCTTTCCCGCGGCCGCAGTTCCCGTCAGGGCAAAAATTCCGGCACCCACTGTTGCTCCTACTCCCAAGGCAGTGAGATCGAAAGCTGTAAGAGAGCGCTTCATCCTTCGTTCGGGTGTTTCCGAATCGCTTATAAGCTGGTCTGGGTCTTTCTTCTTCAGCAGAACGGTGATCATATTATTTCTCTCATGGTCGCGTTAGCGACCGATGAATTTAGCCCGGCCTTTCAAGGCTGGGGAGCAAATCATTTATGTGTATTTCGTCGCATAGCGACGATTGAGCCCAGGTTGACTCAATCGTGGCTAC
This sequence comes from Acidobacteriota bacterium, assembly GCA_036006905.1. Classification (GTDB taxonomy): domain Bacteria; phylum Acidobacteriota; class UBA6911; order JACQSX01; family JACQSX01; genus DASXTB01. The sequence goes on along the minus strand of DASYPF010000412.1, from coordinate 699 downwards.
GCGACGAGACGTTTTCTTTGCCTTCGACGCCCGGCCTTGAAAGGCCGGGCTAAAGTCAGATGCCGCTATGCGGCGCAGGGCACGCTGAAAGCGAGTCGGGCTGTCGTTTAGCTATACTTTTTTCAGCTTCGCATAACGCTCTATCAGCTTCTTTTTCCCGCTGCTTGTGAAGCTGACAGTGAGCTTAAAGTCGTCGCCGGATTTTTCTCGATCAATCACAACTCCCACGCCGTACTTTTCGTGAAGCACTTGCGTTCCGGGTTTCATCGCCGGGCCATGCCTGGGTGGTTCTGGTTCCCTAGGGGAAGAAAGAGTTGGCTGCCGGCTTTCCAAAAAATTTTTCACTGCATCGGGAGTGTCATGAGTAGGGATGGCATAGCTCCCTGTGTGCCGTGACCGAACCCGCGGGGAGCGGCCATAGCCGCTCCGTCCCAGATCGCGATTGTATGCGGCTGCCTTTTCATTTCCGCCATATCCTGATTCGTGAAACGCGCGGCGCGAGGCCGGTTGCTCCTTGAAGTCATAAGATCGGGAACCACCGGAGCTCCGAAGCTGCAGTAAGGGTGGGGGGATCTCGGCGATGAAGCGTGATGGTTGAATCATTCCGGGAATATCCCCCCCATAAGTGCGCCGCAGGCGCGAGTAAGTGATATACAGTTTGTTCTTGGCCCGGGTCATGGCCACATAACAGAGGCGACG
>DASYPF010000411.1:0-14194 GCA_036006905.1 Acidobacteriota bacterium | reverse complement strand
CGGAAGGAAGCGGCGCGCCGATCTAAATCAAGTCGCCAACGAATTTCCGCAACGACTTATGTTGACCCGCCGCTCCCTTCCGGTCGCGGTTCTGTGGCTGCCTGCAACCCGCGTTACCAAACTGTGTGATTCACGGAAAACCGTCGAGTGAACGCAGACAACTTGGAAATCAAAGAGAATTTCCCGCTGGCCCCGCTGACCACATTCAACATAGGCGGACCGGCCCGTTACTTTGCCGCAATCCGATGCGAAGAGGAACTGAGAGAAACGCTGAAATTTGCTGATTCGCGACGGCTCTCGGCCTTTATTCTGGGAGGCGGCAGCAATATCTTGGTCAGCGATCGGGGATTTCCCGGAGTGGTGATTTCCAATCAGATCTTGGGTTTTCAATGGCACGAAGAGGGAAGCCTGGTGGCGGTCACCGTCGGCTCCGGTGAAGACTGGGATCAGACCGTAGAGCACTGCGTCCGGCGCAACTGGGCCGGCATCGAGTGTCTCTCTGGAATTCCCGGAAAGGCGGGGGCCGCGCCAATCCAGAATATCGGGGCCTATGGCCAGAGCGTGAGCGACACGATCGTGCAAGTCCGGGCCTTCGATCTGGCCAGCCGCTCTACCGTCCATTTTGATAACGCTGGATGTCAGTTTCAATACCGCGAGTCAGCCTTCAACACCACACGAGCAGGCCGCTATGTCGTCATGCAAGTCACATTCAGGCTAAGACCAAATGGGCAGCCTACGTTGACTTACCATGATTTAAAGAATCTTTTTCCCAACGCCGCTACCGTGACTCTTTCGGCTTTGCGAGAGGCTGTCATTCAAATCCGCGCTCAAAAAGGAATGGTGCTATTGCCCGGATTTGAAACTTACAAAAGCGTGGGGTCTTTTTTCAAGAATCCTGTGACACCGTCAGAAATATACCAAAGCATCAAAGCAAAAATTTCATCGAGCAGCAGAACGAAAGATGCCACAACCCCGTGGTCCTGGGCGCTGCCCGATGGAAAAGTAAAGATTTCAGCCGCGTACCTGATCGAGCAGGCCGATTTTTCTCGAGGATACCGCCATGGAGGCGTCGGCATCTCTCCAAAGCATGCACTGGCGCTCGTCAATTGCGATAACGGAACGGCGGCAGAAATAATTGCGCTTGCACGGATGATCCAGCAGAGGGTGAACGAGAAGTTTGGAGTCCTGCTCAAGCCGGAAGCACAAATGGTGGGATTCGAGGTTTATCCACTGCTGGAATAAAAGAATTAAGAATGAAGAGTTAAGAATTAAGAGTTAAGAATTAAGAATGAAGAATCAAGAATGGAGAACGAAAATCAATCATTGATAATTCCGAAATTCCTCATTCCTAATTCTTAACTCTTCATTCTTCATTCTTAATTCTTAATTCTTCATCGCCCTGTCCACGCGCGGCCAATTTCCCCACCCGCATTCCGATCGAGTAGACCACCGCCGCAATCATAAACCCGTTAAACCAGGCATACGAATAAAGGTTGTGCCAGAATGGCCCTACGTGCAGCCCTAGACCGGGAAATGCCTGAACTAGAAAACCTGGAACGTTGGGAGCCACTCCGGCCGCCAACGCTGCCACCGCTGCAGGATTGATTCCACCGCGATACTCGTAGTCCCCATTGCGCCGATAAAGATCGTCCGCTTCCAGGCGCCTCTTCCTTATCAGAAAATAGTCGGCGATCATGATTCCTCCGATCGGCCCGAGCAGCGCCGAATAGCCGATCAGCCATGTGAAGATATACCCGTGTGAAGAAGCGATCAGTTTCCACGGCATCATTATTATGCCGATAAAAGCGGTGATCATTCCCCCGGCTCGAAATGAAATCAGGCGCGGACGAAGATTAGAGAAATCATTGGCAGGAGAAACGACATTGGCAGCGATGTTGGTCGAAAGCGTCGCCACCGTGAGCGCCACGATCGAAATGAGCACGGTCAGGACGCCGCCCACCTTCCCCATCAGTTCAATCGGGTCCCAGATGATGCGTCCGAAAATCAATGGAGTCGCCGAGGTCACCGCGACTCCAATGAAAGAAAAAAGAGTCATTGTGGTGGGCAGACCCATTGCCTGACCGACAACCTGGTCTCGCTGGGACTTGGCAAAACGTGTGAAGTCGGGGATGTTGAGCGAAAGCGTTGCCCAATAACCTACCATCGCGGTGAGCGCGGGGAAAAAGAAAACCAGGAAACCCCGCCACGTAGAAAAACTGGAAGGTCGCGAAAGTATCGGGCCCCATCCTCCGGCGCGAAAATAAGCCCAGGCAAGCAGCGCGAGGCCTGTCACGATCAAAAACGGCGCCGCTAGACTCTCCATCCATTTGATCGACTCTGTGCCGTTCCAGATAAAATAAACATTGATCAGCCAGAAAATCATGAAGGCCAGAAACTGGCCGGTGGTGATTCCGACAAAGGCGGGGAAAACTGTGGGAAGGCGAATCGCACTGGGTGAAATCACGAGCGCCAACTGGTAGATCGCCGCGCCTCCAATCCAGGTCTGGATGCCAAACCAACCGCAGGCGACAAAAGCACGCAACATCGCCGGGATATTCGCTCCGAGCACTCCAAACGACGCCCGCGCCAGCACCGGGAAAGGGATACCGTATTTGGTCCCGGCATGCGCGTTGAGAACCATGGGAATCAGAACGACGATATTGCCAAGAGCGATCGTAAAAATTGCCTGCTTCCAGTTCATACCCGCGTCAATCAAGCCCGAGGCGAGCGTATAGGTAGGGACGCACACCGCCATTCCGACCCACAACGCCGCAATGTGCCACATGTTCCAGGTGCGCTGGTGCGGCTGCGTGGGCGCCAAATCCGGATTATAAAGAAGGGTATCGGGTGTCAGGTGTCGGGTGTCGGAGGCGGCAGATTTGGGATTGCGGATTTCGGACCGTGGATTGGACATTTGGCCGCAGATTATGCGTTATGCGCCAAGGAAATGCCAGAGGATCGAATTCCAGACCGACCGAGCCGCGCGCGTCAGCAGCGAGGCTTCGCCGCGCTATGTCCGCGAAGCGGACCAATAGCAGTAGCCGGGGGTGGCGTGCGCCACGCACGCCACCCCCGGTCAACGATGCCCCACGTGAATCGGACCGCGCAAGCGGTCCCATTTTCCCCCTTATTTTTTCTTCGCAAATTTCTCGCCAGACCCTGCATTGAAGTCAATGGGATTGGAGACCACCTGCATTTCCTTACTTCACAAGACAAAAAATCGCCTGGAATTGAGACATCGACGCCTGCCGAACCTAATGGGACCGCTTGCGCGGTCCGGGCGATCCTGGGGATAGCTGACCGGGGGTGCCTTGCGCTTCGCGCGTGGGCACCCCCGGCTACTGCTATTCGTCCGCTTCGCGGACAAAGCGCTGCTTTTCAGCGCCACTGCGGCGTGCGATCGCGGCCTGGCGCGCCTATGGAGCGCGGCTCGGCCGCCCAGGGCAGCGGCGGCTGCCACGATTCACATCGACACTATATCGCCTTCAGGCGTACAATCTTTATAAAAGCTGATCCGCCTGCATCGAGCAGATAGGCGCCAAAACCGGCTTGCCTGCGGAATCTATAAAACGAGGAATCCATGAGCGCTGATTGTTCCATTACTTTTTCGGGCATCAAGTTTGACAATCCGTTTTTGCTGTCTTCCGCCCCGCCGACTGAGTCGGACAGCAACATCATGCGGGCCTTTGATGTCGGCTGGGGTGGAGTGGTAACAAAAACCATCGGGCTTCACCCGGTAGTAAATGTTTACGGACCGAGAACGAAGTTCATCCGCGGCACTCCCGGCACTTACCATCTGTCAATGAAGAAACGCCCCGGGGCAGTGCTGCATTCCTCCTGGAACTGGGAACTGATCTCCGATAAGACTCTGGACTGGTGGGCGCCACGCATTAACAAAATCAAGAAGGCCTATCCGAACAAGGTGTTGATCGCTTCCATCATGGCCGGGTCGGGCAGCGACAAGGAACTGGCTCACTGGCAACTGCTGGCCAAGACCTGCCAGCAAGAAGGAGCCGACGGCCTGGAACTGAATTTTTCCTGCCCTCATATGGACCGCGAGGATATGGGTTCGAACATCGGCAAGAGCCAGCAACTTTGTTCTGTGGTGACCCAGGCCGTTAAAGAAGCCGCCAAAGTTCCGGTCTGGGCCAAACTGACACCCTCCACTACCGATATTGTCATCGAAGCAGCCGCTGTGTTCCGCGGAGGTGCAGACGCGATTTCTTCCTCGAACACTTTTCATTCCCTTCCATTGGTCGATCCAGAGGGGCTTGAATTTGAAATGAACGTCGATGGGTATGTCTCGTTTGGCGGTTTGGGAGGACCGGCGATACTGCCGCTGTCACTGGCCAAAATGGCGCAGATGACACAGGCATTTCCAGAGAAGAACTTCTCGGGTATTGGAGGGATCGCGGATTTCTCGCATGCGCTGAATTATTTCCTCCTGGGCTGCGGAACGGTGCAAGTGTGTACAGCCGCGATGCTGGATCACGCCATCGGCCCGAATGTCATTAAGACCCTGATCCAGGGAATGCAAGAGTTTCTGGAAAGAAACGCGCACCGCGGATGGACGTGCCTTGAAGACTTCCGAGGCCTGCTGCGGGACCGAGTCGTGGCGCAGTCTCAAATACGGCGTCCAGACGAGGCTGGCTATCACGGCGGGCGCGAAGTGGCCGAGGGGTATTCGACTGGCTAGAGCGGGAGACGGGGAGACAGGGAGAGTGGGGGGCGGACAGTGAGAGCGGAGAACAAGGGATCCATTTTTATGGGATAGCTCCGTTATTCGGCTCGTCCATTGCTTCTTGCCCGAGGCCAACCTTGATCTGAATCGCGGTTGCATACACATCGTTATCAAACGTGATGTCCAATGTTCCGGAAAAGGCTCGATTCACTTCCGGAAATAATTCGGTCAAATTCTGAACTACTTGTCCATTCGGGGAGATACTGATCTCTCTTTGGCCAAATTTCGCGCCAATCTGATCTCTGAGGAGCAATATGCCTCTTGTCGATAAACCTGATATGGAACTTGGGAAAACGATGCTGACTCCGGTGTTCTCAAACACCAGAAGATCACCTCCAAACGATTCAGCCGGCACAAATCTGACTCTGATCACGGCCCGGCGTGTCAGCTTCGCCGGCCATTTGACGATTCGTGATTTGAGAAGTGTGCTGGGCGGCCCAGGACGATCGTGGTCTTGACTGTGCGAGATTTCCTCCTGAATTACTACCGGCTGTGTGGATACCGCCTTCACCCATCCAACGACTGCTCTTTGTGGGAAGCGGAAGCCGATACCGCCGGCGATGGCGTTTGGGTCAACGATCCGCGAAATAGGCTTGCTTCCCAGAGGCAGAACTTCATTTCCAGCCGTGTCGAATACGTGGAAGGTCACTCTAACGGCAGAGGGGTTAGGATTAATAATCTGAAACTCGGAGTGAAAAGCATCGACGTCTGAGAACATTGGATCGATGTTCGGGTTAAGCAGGATTTCCGTTCTGGCAAAGACAGGAAAAATCAGCTCCTGTGCACTGACATTTTGCGCTATTAGACCTGACGTACAAAGAAGACTAAGGAAGAAAACGTTTAAGAATCCGCGGCGAATCTCTGGGGCTGCAAGCATATTTTCTCTCCTCAAGGCCCGTGTCGCCCCAAAATCAGCCGCGGAGCAGCGGAAGAATTGTAGCGCAGGGCATAAGCCCCCGTGGCCGAGCGAGCGGTATGCGGTTTGGGTGTCGGGTGATTGTTGCTAACCAACGTTTTTTGTCAAGGAATCGAATTCTCTTGACAAGTGAACAAGGCCCGAACAGTCCCTTCGACCTTCGACCTTCGACCTTCGACCTTCGACCTTCGACCTTCGACCTTCGACCTTCGACCTTCGAACCTTCGACCTTCGACATTCCCTACCCCGCCCCCAACGCTTCAAACGATTCGCGGATGATGCGGAGGGCTTCTTCGACTTCACTGGCTGTGACATTCAGTGGCGGCGCGATACGAATTACGTTGGCGTAAAGGCCGCCTTTGCCGATTAGCAATCCCCGCTTCTTGGTTTCTTCAAAAAACTGCAGCGTCTTTTGCGGCGCCGGGGTGCGGTCTCCGGAGGTTTCGTCCTCGACCAGCTCGAGCGCCTGCATTAAACCCATTCCACGTACCTCACCGATCGTTCTGGGGTTTCGCTTTTGAATTTCTTCCAACCCGGCGCGAAGCATGCGCCCCATCTTTGCGGCGTTGGAGGGGAGATTATCGTCTTCGATGATCTTGAGCGTCGCATTGGCGGCTGCCGTGCAAATCGGATTGCCACCGAATGTGGAGAGAGAAAGATGTTTGAGCGAGTCGGCAATGGCCGGCGTGGCAATCGTGGCGCCCAGCGGCAGCCCATTGGCGATCCCTTTGGCCATGCTGATGATTTCCGGCTGGACGCCCCAGTGCTCGATGCCAAACAGCTTCTCACCGGTGCGGCCAAGTCCTGTTTGAACTTCGTCGCAGATGAACACCCCACCATATTTCCGGATGATTTTCACGGCGATTTCGAAATACTCCGGCGGCGGCGTGATAAATCCACCGACTCCCTGAATCGGCTCAGCGAGAAAACCCGCGATCTGTCCGGTGGTCGTTGTCTGGATCAGTTCTTCGATATCCTTGGCGCACTGAACGCCGCAGGATTCCGGCTTCAACTTCAATGGACAGCGGTAACAATAAGGAGAGAGCGCATGTTTAATACCGGGGACCTGAGACGGCAGCGGCCGCCACGATGCGTGCGCCGTCAAGGATTGGCCGAGCGCTGAACGGCCGGAGTAACCATGCCGCAGCGCGATGATTTCCTGTCTGCCCGTGGCGACCTGCGCCATCATTACCGCTGTCTCATCAGCCTCAGTTCCGGAAGCAGTGAAAAAGACTTTCTGCAGATCTCCGGGAGCAATGCGGGCCAGAGTTTCCGCCAGTTGGACGATTCCCAGCGTAGGGTAGAGGGTGGAGACGTGACCGAGCCGGTCAATCTGGGTTTTGATTGCGGCATTGACCCGGTCGTTAGCGTGTCCTACGGAAATCGTGAGGATGCCGCCAAAAAAGTCGAGGTAACTCTTGCCATCCAGATCCGTGAGGCGCGCGCCCTTGGCGCGATCCGGGACAAGAGGCTCGTTGTAGTAGTTGATGACCGATGGAAAAAGGTACTTCTTGTGTTTTTCCCGCACCACGGCGCTGTTTGCTGTGCTGTGGCCTTTATCGACGACTTTCATACTGATTTTCCCCTTTGCGGCGGTTATCGTAACCCTCTTCGTCTTGGGACTTTGCGAAGGCTAGACATCCTTTGCACGCTCTCTTCACCACAGAGTCACAAAGGGCACCGAGTCTGCACAGAGGCCCATCAATTAATGCTTGAAACCCATTATTCTCCGGCAAATACCTTGTTTTAGCAGTGGCACGTTAAAATTGATCAAGAGGCCGAGTGGCCAACCACCCAGTCGCAAGTAAGTCAGAAGTTGTGCCTCATGAACCGGTGCAAGAACCTCCACCGATTTAACCTCAACAACAACTAATCCTCCAACCAGAAAATCTACTCGGTAGCCGCACTCCAGTCGAATCCCCTTATATTCCAATGGCAGTGCCCGCTCATGATCAAACGGAATGTGCCTGATGACAAGCTCCCTGCTCAAGCATGACTGATATGAAGACTCGAGTAAACCGGGACCGAGAGCCCGGTGCACCTCTATTGCCGCTCCTATTACTTGGCGTGAAAGCTGATTGATACGGTTGTTTCCCATGGGTACTTACACCACACCTTTCGGCGGGGATACCCATACAGAACTGGCTATATCGCCGTTTTGCGAAATTTATTTAAGCTCTGTGCATCCTCTGCGTTCTCTGCGGCTCTGTGGTGAATGTAAGTGGCTGCTCCAAACCTACTCAAAAATCAGCAGCACCGCGGGTCGCGCTTGATGAACCTGCCTCGCCCCTGCTTTCCCGCAAACTTGCCCTTGTCGACAATCACCTCGCCGCGAGAGAGCACCGTCTCGGTCACACCACGCACCTTCCGCCCCTCATAAGGGTTGTAGTCAACGTTCATGTGGAGATCTTGCTGGCGAAGAACTACTTCCCTGGAAGCATCGAATATCAAAATATCCGCATCCGAGCCAGGCGCAATCGTGCCCTTGCGCGGAAACAATCCAAAGATTTTTGCAGGGCTGGTAGCTGTGAGGTCGACAAAGCGATTCAACGATATTCTCTTGCCGTGGACTCCACCATCGAAGATCAAACTCATCCGCGTTTCAATTCCGGGCGCGCCGTTCGGGATCTTTGAAAAATCGTCTTTGCCAAGCTCTTTTTGCTCCTTCATACAGAACGGACAATGGTCAGTCGAAACAGCCTGCAGGTCGTGAAAGGCAAGCCCGCGCCAGAGTTTGTCCTGGGTCTCTTGGGGACGGAGCGGCGGGCTCATGACGTACTTGGCGCCGTTGAATCCCTCCTCCTCGTAGTTGTCGTAAGAAAGAAACAGATACTGCGGGCAAGTCTCCGCATAGGCGGGAAGGCCGCGGTCTCGCGCTTCGGTGACCATCTCCAAAGCTTCGGCCGCAGAAAGATGCACGATGTATATCGGCACGCCGGCAATCTCGGCCATGGCAATGGCCCGATGCGTCGCTTCCGCTTCGGCGCGCGCGGGCCGCGTAAGCGCATGGTACTTGGGGGCACGCTTCCCTTCTGCAAGCGCCTTCTGAACCAGCACATCGATGACGCCGCCGTTCTCGGCGTGCATGCAGATGGTGCCGCCGTTTTGTCCGGTGCGCAGCAGCGCTCGGAAGATTGACGCGTCATCCAGCATGAAGACGCCCGGGTAGGCCATGAAAAGTTTGAACGACGTCACGCCCTCGCCGACCAGTTGATCCATTTCTTTCTCCACCGATGGATTCAAATCGGTGATGATCATATGGAACCCGTAGTCGATGACCGCTTTGCCTTCAGCTTTCTTCATCCACGCTTCATAGGCCTGGCGAAGCGTCTGCCCTTTGTACTGAATGGCGAAGTCGACGACTGATGTGGTGCCGCCATGCGCCGCTGCCCGGGTCCCGGTCAGAAAGTCATCCGCCGAAGTAGTTCCGCCAAACGGCATATCCAGGTGGGTATGGACATCAATTCCACCGGGAAGTACATACTTTCCCGTGGCATCAATTGTCTTTTCCGGATTGAAGATTTTTGGGTCGAGCGACTGAGCGATGACTGAAATCTTTTCGTCTTCGATCAGAAGGTCGCCCTGGTAGTGGTCGGTTGCCGTAACGATGGTTCCGTTTTTGATTAGAGTGCGCATTGTAGATACAGTTCCCAGTTGTCAGTTCCCAGTTCCCAGTTAATTCCAGTTACCGTGTTCTAAAGACCCATGGCTCCCTAAGTGGGAACCGGTAACTGGCAACTGGGAACTGGGAACTGCCTTCAAATCACTGCCATTCCGCCGTACGTCTCGGGCCGGCGATCTCGGTAGAACTGCCAGACTCTTCTTACTTCCTCGATCATGCTTAGATCCATTTCGGCCACGATCAACTCATCTTTGTCTTCAGATCCCACCGCCAAGAAATTTCCGCGCGGATCGACAAAGTAGCTGTTGCCGTAAAACTTGCCGATGTTCCATGGCGCTTCGGTACCGACTCGGTTGCTGCAACCCATAAAATACCCGTTCGCGACAGCATGCGCCGGCTGCTCCAGCTTCCACAGATACTGCGACAAACCGGCCACGGTTGCCGACGGATTGAACACAAGCTCGGCACCATTTAACCCAAGCAGGCGCGCCCCTTCCGGAAAGTGCCGGTCATAGCAAATATAAACACCCACTTTTGCATAGCGCGTTTCAAACACGGGATATCCCAAATTACCCGGCTTAAAAAAGAACTTCTCCCAGAAACCGGATGTGTGCGGGATATGGTTTTTGCGATATTTCCCCAGGTAGCTGCCGTCGGCATCATACACAGCGGCACTGTTGTAGTACACGCCGGGTTGTTCCCGTTCGAAGACCGGGACAACGACAGCCATGCGGTGCTGCTTGGCGATATCGGCGACCAGGTTGGTGGTAGGTCCGGGAACCGGCTCGGCCGAGTCATACCATTTGGCATCCTGCGAGGGACAGAAATAAGGCGTATTGAATACTTCCTGCAGGCACAAGATCTGCACTCCGCGCTTCCCCGCTTCTTCGATCAGGGGAATGTGCTTGTCCAGCATGGCGTGCTTAACCTTTTCGATTGGAGCAGCCGGATCATTGATCGGATTGCCCATTTGAATGAGCCCGCCAGTGATTTTTCTAGACATGATTGATCTCCAAAACTGAAACAGGTTGCGGATTTTTCAATTGCGGATTGCGGATTTCGGATTGCGGATTGAAAAGAGTCAGTCGTTTGCGCTTGGTTGTCTGTTTCGAACAACGAGCAAGCTTTGAAAACGGACTATGCTTTTCCCAACAACTCGACAACCGTTCGTTTCCATAATCCGCAATCCGCAATCCGAAATCCGCAATTGAGGAATCCGCATTCCCTAGAACCATCTCAAAATGGTCACTTTCTTCTCCGTATAAAACTCCACTCCATCCCTCCCATGCGCTTTCAAATCTCCAAAGAAAGAATCCTTGGAGCCGCCGAATGGGAAAAAGGACATGGGCGCGGCCACTCCCACATTCACTCCTACCATCGCGGCCGGGGCGTGATAGCGAAACTCACGGGCCGCCTTCCCGCTGGAAGTAAAAATCGAAATCGCGTTGGCATTGGGATGCGAATGGGCGAGTTTAATCGCCTCATCCAGGTCCCGCACATTGATGATGGAAGCGACCGGCCCAAAGATCTCTTCGCGCCCGATTTTCATCTCCGGTTGAACCTGATCGAAGACAGTAGGTCCCACAAAGAAACCGCCAGGATGATCGCCGGCTTGGAAATCGCTTCCGTCCAGGACCAGGCGCGCCCGCTCCTGGACGCCCGCTCGGATGTAATCCAGCACTCTGTGCCGATGCCGATCGCTGATGACCGGGCCCATTTTGACGTCCGGATCCATCCCGTCGCCCACGCGAATCGATTTTGCGGCATCGACAAATCGCTCCATCACCTCTTGGTGCTTCTTGCCGATGGTGACGACAACACTTCCCGCCAGGCAACGCTGCCCAGCGCAGCCATAGATGGACTCGCTGACCGCCGGAATCGATCTCTCCAGATCTGCGTCGGGCATCACCACAATAAAATTCTTCGCGCCTCCCAGCGCTTGCACGCGCTTTCCATGCGCGGCGGCTGTTTGGTAGACGTAGCGCGCCACCGGGGTTGATCCGACAAAGGAAACCCCTCGGATGTCGGGGTGCTCGCAAAAGCGATCCACCACTTCCTTGGCCCCGTTGACGAGGTTGACCACGCCGACTGGAAGTCCCGACTCTTGCAGCAACTGGACAATGCGCCGCTGCGAAAGGGGCACCTGTTCGGATGGTTTTAGAATAAATGTATTTCCTGTGGCCACCGCAAACGGAAGGAACCAAAGTGGAACCATGGCTGGAAAGTTAAACGGCGCGATCGCCGCGAAAACTCCCATGGGCTGGCGCACCATTTCACAGTCAATCCCGGGCGCGATGTCCTCCAGGCCATATCCCATCATCAAAGAGGGCATACCGCAGGCGACTTCGACACACTCGATCCCTCTTTTGACGCTTCCCCGCGACTCATCCAGCGTCTTGCCGTGCTCGGTTGTGACGATGCGCGCCAGTTCTTCGAAATTCTTGTCCAGAAGCGCCTTGAACCGGAACATGTAGCGAGCCCGCTCAACGACGGGAGTGGCGCGCCATTTAGGAAAAGCTTTCAGCGCGGCTTCCACGGCGGCATCGACATCGGCCCTGGTCGAGAGCGGTGCTCTTGCGATGACTTCGCCTCTCGCAGGATTAAAGACGTCCTGGTAGTGCGTGGCAGAGGAAGCAATCCACTCGCCTCCAATAAAGTTTTGCAGCCGTGGAATGCTTGCGGCCGGCGATGCGACAGCCCCTGCCTTCTCTTTCACAATTTCAGTCATGACATTCTCCGCAGGATCACTTAAGGATGGAAATGATTATACCGAATTAGCGATCAGCTATCAGCAGTGAGGTAGCTATCAGCCCTCAGCTGTCAGCTATCAGCAGCCAGCTATCAGCTAGCTACTTATCAATTAGCAGTCATCGGCCAATAGTCATCGGTCATTATTGATGACCGACTATGATCGATAGCTGAAAGCTGATAGCTGATAGCTGATGGCTGATAGCTGATAGTGTCCTTGGTATTCTTTGTGGTGAAAGATCTTTGTGGCGCCGCTCCTTGGTTGCCAAGGCGACAACGGACGACGGACAACTATCAAGTCTAATCTCAGAAAGTAATCAACAGCCCCCCGCTCGCCTCGGCAAAATCAAAATTCACTTTTCGAACGTTCGTTGTGAGGATCTCCACGGCGTCCGACGCTTTGTAGTAGCGAACATCAAACCGAAGGCCCACCGGCCCCGCCAGACGCCGGAACTTCAAACCGCCTCCCACATTCCATGCAAATGAAGTCTTGACCCTCAACAGGCCTTGAGTTTCTCCAATGATATTCCCAATGCCGACGGTCGCAAAAGGCACCGCTTTGCCAGCGGGGAGTTGAACAACAATGTTTCCATTCAACAAGCTCGCCCGCCCTTCGAAATTCTTTAGAGGATCTTTCAGGTTCTTCACATAAGTGTACGAGAATTCGCTCCCGAAGAGGCGAACGAAAGAATGTCCCAGACGAAACCCCATAAGCGCGCCGTTTTTGAAATCGGTTCCCGTCACGTTTGAACCGGGATTGTATCCGCCGACAAAGAGTTGAAGCTCCGACTGCGCGCGCACGCTGGTTATCAAGCAGAAGCACAGGCAAATCAGATTTGGGATGAAACGTCTCATTTATCCTCCAGGTTGAGTCCGTTGTCCGTTGTCAGTTGTCGGTCGTCCATTGTCAGTTGTCGGTCAACACGTCCACAGGTCGGCAGGTCAACAAGTCCGCAGATTCGCGGTCAGCGTCGGCCAGTCGATTGACAGCGGATCGACTGAGGACCTGCGGACCTGTTGACCTGCTGACTTGACAACGACTGACCGCGGACAACTGACAACGGACGACTGACAACTGACAACGGACGCATTATTTGCAATTGACCGACTTCGGCTGAATATTTTCGCATTCAATCAATTCGGTCATCCCGTGCGAAAGCTGGCCGCAAGCCATCTGCACGGCCGTGCGCACGGCGTCCTCTTTCGTGGCTCCTGACGCGCGAGTGGTGAGCGTCCGTCCCTTGTATTCGACCACCACCTCGCATTCGAGCCGGATCGATGAGATAGTCAGGTAATAAAACAAAGCTCCGACCCCAAAAACGACGGCAGCGATGACCAGCAGCTTTTTGGCCATGCTTCAGGACACTAGCTTTTCCGGACAAAAAAGGCAATATCACAAAGTGATTCAGATCGCTTTTTAGACGGCGAAAAAGTGTTTATTAGTGGCACAGGGGGAATGGCTGTCAGCTCTCAGCCGTCAGCTATCAGCTCTTAGCTAACAGGCAAGAGCGAAAAACGATGTCTGAGAGCTGACATCTGAGAGCTGACGGCTTGAGAGCCTGATAGCTGACGGCCAATGGCTGATATCTACAACTCGGGAGGGGGAAATGTTCTCGAAAACTAGAGCTTCGGCTGCTTGGACCCAGTTGGAGACTCCGACCATTCGCCGTGTGGCGCAAGCCAATCTTGAGCTGTGGCTGGTTTTCTCCGTATTTGTCATTGCAGTAATACTGAATTATCTGGTTGCATCGGACCGGATGGTGCTCGGCCTGTACGGTATCCCGACTTTGTTCTCTGCCTACTTTTATGGCCGTCGCCATGCAGTGCTTACGGCTTTTGCCAGCATCTTCGTTGTCTTCCTTGTTATGCAGCTCAACCCGGGTTTGTTGGCTCAGATTACATCGCCTGCCGGTCAAAGATGGTTCGATCTGATGTTGTGGGGTGGGATTCTGGTCGTGACTGCTTATGCGATGGGATCGCTCTACGAAAGCAAAGAGGGCAAAATACATGAGCTGCGAGAAACCTATCACGGCATTCTGCTGATTCTTCGCCATTTCATTTCCAAAGATAAATATACCCAGAACCACTCCTACCGAGTTTCCGTCTACGCGGTCAAAATCGCTGCCTATCTCGGAATCGATCCTGAGCGCATTGAGGACGTTCGGGC
>DASYPF010000410.1:0-10633 GCA_036006905.1 Acidobacteriota bacterium | reverse complement strand
GGCTGAACAATTGACACTAGTGTGCTTCGAACAGAACTTATAGATACTAGAATCAAAACTCTTCGCGCCCTTCGCGCCTTCGCGGTGAATTTCTTCGCGCTCCCAGGAACTTTGTGCCTTGGTGTCTTGGTGGTTGGCCTTGGAATCCCCCAGACTCTGCGTTTCAAAACCCTTCAGTCTCCTCTGCCGCTCAAGTTTCAGGAGCACACGATCGCCACCGACCTTAAAAGCGGCTACCAGGTGGCGGCGGCGGATTTGAATCGTGACGGCAAACCCGATCTGATCGCGCTTGCCAGCGGCATGAAAGATCTGGTGTGGTTTGAAAACCCGGGTTGGCAGCGGCATGTCCTGGCGACGAATCTTTCTCGAATGATCAATCTTGCCGCCTGGGACACCGACGGGGACGGAATTCCTGAAATCGTGCTGGCGCATGAATTCGCCAACGAGCCGGACAAAAGTCTCGGTATCGTTTCGGTGTTGCAGCATTCAGGCGATCCTACAATGCTCTGGAAAATTACCGAAATCGACCGGCTTCCGACATCACACCGGCTGCGCTGGGCCGATGTCGAAGGCACCGGCCGCAAGGTTGTCGTCAACACGCCGCTGGCCGGGCCCCTTGCACGGCCTCCCGATTATCGCGATAAGGTTCCGCTCGTGTTCTATCGGCCGGGCGTCTGGAAGCGGGAGTTGATCTTGGATGAAATTGAAGGGGTTCTCCATGGGATTTTTGTTGCCGATTGGGATGGCAACGGTCGGGAAGATATCCTGACGGCAAGCTTTCTCGGCATTGATTTGTTCCGACTGGGCAAGGACGGGCATTGGACAAGAAAGCCACTGGTCAAAGGAAATCCCGATCCATGGCCCAAGTGCGGATCAAGCGAGGTTGCCGTAGGGCGCCTCGGCCAGCAGCGGTTCCTATGCGCTCTTGAACCGTGGCACGGAAATCAGGTCGTAGTCTATCTCAAGCAACCGGATTGGGTGCGGTGGGTCATCGATTCGAGTCTGGTGGACGGCCATACACTGCTGACAGCCGATTTGAACGGAGACAGCAGTGATGAAATCGTTGCCGGTTTTCGAGGCAGTGCTCACAGCGTTTACATCTACTCGGTCGACAAGAGCTCCAAAGGAAACCTGTGGACACGGCAGGTCCTCGACAACGGAGGAATTGCGGCCGCCAGTTGCGCGGTCACCGATCTGAATGGCGACGGAAGACCGGACATCGCCTGCATTGGATCGGCAACGGCGAATTTGAAGTGGTACGAGAACCTGGGCCCTTCGAAGTAGCAAGTCGCATCGAATGACTTTTTACCACAGAGACACAGAGTTCACAGAGGTTTCACAGAGATTCATTTTCGGGCAACATGCCCTTACGACGCCCCCTGGACCCGCTTTCTCACGTATTCAAGTTCTCGCCGGAGATGGTACGAATCCGTCCCATCATCTTGCTCACACCTTCTTCGAAAAGCGCCGGTGGCGGCAGCAAGCTCAGTATCAGAAAGGCTTCCCGTTCAAAGTCAAAAAAATACCCCGGGTGCACAAGCACGTTGTCCTGTCGCAGCAGCAGCAAAACCCACTCTTCTTCCGACATGTTATCGGGAATCTGCAAAACCGCGTACCATCCGCCTTGTACGTGCAACACGCTGCAAGGCGACCCTTCCGCGGCATCTCGCAAAAAGGAGTAATTCCTAGAGATCCGGTGGGCCACCTGGCTCTGAATCTGTTTCCTATAAGTAAGCCATGATCCCGCCGCATTCTGGACCGGTGTGTTGACGGAAAGGAAAGTATCCGCGATCCATTCGAGCCGGCGGCATGCGTCCTGTCTTTCTCGTTGCGGGCCCTGAACGACAATCCAACCAAGCTTCATTTGGGGCAGGCAAAGCATTTTTGAAAAACCATTGAGAACAAAATTCAAACAGTCGTGCCGGCCCGCGACTGTCTCCAGCAGGCCGGAACGAGACGATGAACCTGCTATCGGATCACGCCAGTCAGCGGGCGATGCGTGCAGCGAATAATCTGAAAAAACCTCATCCACGATTAAAGCCACCGAACGGCGAATGGCGATTCCTGATAGTCGTTGCCATTCGTCAATATTGAAGTAAGAACCAGTGGGATTATTCGGATTGACGCACACTACTGCATGGGTATTTTCTGTGATAGATGCCTGCAGTTGGTCGAAATCAGGATGCCAGGCACCATCATGGTAGAGCGGATAACGATCCAGTTGCACCGACTCCAGCGCCGCCAGGTAGTCGAGAAGAGGATAGCTGGGACGTGGCGCCAAAACGAGATCGTCCGGGCCTGCCACCAATTTGAAGAGCCAGGAGTAAGCCTCGCTGGTGCTGGCCGAAAGAATAACGTTGTCGGGATTCACGCGCGCACCCCTCTCGGAGTAATAAGCCGCAATCGCCTGACGCGCCTCTAACGAACCGGAAGGCACCGGCCGATATTGCAAAGACGAACTCTGCGCCAGCGCCGGCAACAATTCCGAGGGGTAATCGAGGCCTATCCGCGTGGGATTTGATTCCGTGAGATCTATCACCGCGGCATTGCTCGCCCTCTTTTCAGCCAGCAGCAGGCTCAGCCTGTTCGGTTTGTCTTCGAATGAGACGCGATTGGAGAAACGCATTGCAGTTTCAACTGTCGTAAATAATTTTGCCGCAAATAGATCGAATTTTCGAGTGAACTTTTCTGGTTTGGCGGTACTCTAATAAAAGGAAAAAATACCCTCGAGGGTGAGGACTATGAAAAAACTATTTTGGATTCTGCTTTTGAGTACTGCGGCGCTGCGGGCGCAGGATATCGACTCCGTGGTCATTCCCGCCAAGACCGAAATCTTTGTAACCCTGGAGCGCTCGCTGACCACGAGAGCAGCCTCGGTGGGCGACAGCTTTTATGGAAGAGTTGCCGTTCCAGTCACGATGAATGACAAAATCATTGTTCCCGTCGGTAGCACCATCATCGGACATGTGGATTCGAGCAAGAAACCGGGTTATTTAAAGGGCAAAGCGCAACTTCAGCTCACCTTCGATCGGGTAATCCTCCCCAGCGGAGTCACGCGTGATATTCGGGCTGTCGTGCAATCGACGGAGAATTACTCCAGCGGCCGGACCTCGCAGACGGAAGGGACGCTGGTGGCCGAAGGGAGCCAGGGCAAGGAAGTCGCTTCGGGCGCAACTAACGGCGGAGTAAGCGGCGCTGTTGTGGGAGCGATAGCGGGCCGTAGTCTAAGAGGCGCCGGGGTTGGAGGCGCGGTTGGCGCGGCCGCAGGCGGCGTGATCGGCCTGTTCAAGAGGGGCCAGGACGTCGTGCTGCACAAGGGGGACTCGGTAACGATCCAGCTTACCGATTCAGTCCAGTTCGTAAAGCCCGAGCCGATCCCGCAAGGCCGAAGGTTGGATCGTCAGGATTGAGAATTAAGAATTAAGAATGAAGAATTAAGAATGCTGCGTGAACACATGGTCAATGGCGATCGCTAAACTCGAAGTTGAAATTACGAATGACAATTGACGAACAATGACGAATGACGAATTACAATTACAACGGTATGTTCTTAATTCTTAATTCTTAATTCTTCATTCTTCATTCTTAATTACAATTCCTTCCCATCTGGCTATGACCACAGTGGCCAGGCAATTGCCAATGACATTGACTGAAGTGCGCCCCATATCCATCAGCTCATCTATTCCCAGAACGATGAATATGGGCTCGACCGGAAGATTAAACGACGCAGCCGTTCCCATCAAGATGACCAGAGCAGCGCGCGGCACGCCGGCAACGCCCTTGCTGGTCAGCATCAGCGTGAACACCATCAACAATTGCTGTCCCCAGCTCATGTGTATCCCTGCGGCTTGGGCAACAAACACTGAAGCAAGCGACAGATAGAGAGTAGTACCGTCCAGATTGAAGCTGTATCCCGTCGGCATTACAAATGCCACAATTTGGCGTGGCACGCCGATCGCTTCCATGGATTCCATCGCGCGCGGCAAAGCCGCTTCCGAACTGGTAGTGGCGAAGGCGATCGAGGCCGGCTCGATGATGGCGGCGATAAACTTTCGCAAAGGGATGCGGGCAATGAGGGCCACCGGTAGCAGCACCAACAACAGAAACACAATGAGCGCCACATAGAGCGTGGCTAGCAACTTGAAAAGATTTACCAGGATGCCGAGGCCCATGTGGCCCACCGTATAAGCGATGGCCGCACCCACGCCGATGGGCGCGAACAGCATGACGATGTTTGTGAACTTGAACATAGTTTCCGAAAGGCTCTCGGCGAAGGAGAGCATCGGTTGCCGCTTGCGCTCGCTCAACAGGGCCAAGGCGATGCCAAAAAGGATGCTGAAGACGACAATCTGAAGGACCTGTCCTTCGGCAATTGATTTGGCGATGTTTTCCGGAAAGATGTGCAGAATGATATCCGATGGAGTTTGTGTGACGGTCGCAATCGGTTCGGCCTTTGCAGGTGGAGGGAGGCTCACGCCGGCTCCGGCTTTGCTGATGTTGATGGCCGCCAGTCCAATAAAAAGGGCTATCGTGGTGACGATCTCAAAATAGACGAGCGCTTTAATCCCCATCCGTCCAACTTGCTTCAGGTCCGAGTGACCGGCGATTCCCACTACCAGCGTGCCGAACAGCAGGGGCGCGATGATCGTTTTTATCAGCCGCAGAAAGAGGAGACTGAGGGTGCGCAGATTGACAGCCACAGCGGGCCAGTCGTGTCCGATCTCCGCTCCGATGAGCATAGCCACCAGGATCCAGGTTGTCAGGGAGCGGCGATAGGTTGCGTAGGACACAAATCCGGCGATTGCTATCCAGCGGGTAAGCTGCAAGATGAGAAGAGAGACCTGAAAAAGCCCGTAATGGTTTGCCCCCGCCAGGCCGGCCGCAACGGCCGTAAGGAATAGAGTTGCACCAAGGAGCTGCAGTTTCATAAATGCGGGGTTGAAGCGTGGCATGTCAATTGTCAGGGGTCAGTTGTCCGTCGTCCGTTGTCAGTGGTCCGTGGGCCGTAGCTTTTAGCTATCAGCGATCAGCAGCCAGCCTCTAGTAATTATACTGTTACGCTCGAAGCTGAAAGCTAATCACAACGGACGACGGACAACGGACAACAAACAACATTCGTCATTCGAAATTCGTCATTCGTCATTCGACTCTCCCATCTCTGCTTCGAGAATGGCGACTTTTCTGCGAATCTCGATTGCCGCCTTGCGCTGCGCATAGAACAAGCTGACAAGAAAGATCACTCCTATCAAGGTCAGCGAGAACCATTTCGGAATTTCCCAGTCAATCCACTCCATGCCGTGGAGGTATTCCACCATCAATTTGACCGCCACCCAGCCTACGATGATGTACGCGCCGTCGACAATGGCCGGATAGGCTTCGATCACTTTCAGCAGTTTTCCGATCGCCACACGGATAGCGATCACACCCAGAAGACCTCCAGTAATTATCACCCAGAGTTTCCGAGACATCGCTACTGCTACCAGGATTGAATCAATGGCAAAAACAATGTCAGTGAGCTCCACTCGTGTCACCACGCTCCAAAATATGCTCAGACCGAAAATCGGGCGCGCGGGTTTGATGTAACCATGGCCATTCGCCTGAAAGCGCCCGACAAAGTATTTGACCGGTAGATAAAATAGATAAAGCGAACCAAGCAGTTTGGCGAGGTTAAAGTGGATCAAGTGCTGGGCGAAGAGAATGCAGAGAATGCGGAAAAAGAACGCCCCTACGATCCCGTAGCGCAGGGCCTTCTGGTGCTGTTCTTTGGGAAGCGGTAAGACCAGTACAGCAAGAACCAGCGCATTGTCAGCGCTCAGGGCCGCTTCCAACACGACCAGAAGAAGAATAATCACCAGATCGGCAAATTCCATTGCCTGATTCTATCTCGAATCGAATGGGCAGGAGGCAGGAGGCAGTCGCCAGGAGGCAATCGGCAGGAGGCAGTCGGCAGGAGGCAAGTGTCATTCGTCATTTGTCATTCGGTTATTCGTCCTTCGTACTGCGCTTCGGTTAGAACTCATTACAGGCGACGCATGACGCGAATGACGAATGACAAATGACGAATGACAAATGACGAATGACGAACGACGAATGACGAATAACGAATGACGAATGACAAATGATGCCTGCTTCCTGCCTCCTGCCTCCTGCCGACTGCTTCCTGCCTCCTGCCTCCTGCCGTCTGCTTCCTGCCGACTGCCGACTGCCTACTGCCGCCTGCCTCCCGGCCACATTTCCCTATTGAACCGCCACCTGGAAAATCGAAGCTGCTGCGCGGTCAGGTCCTCTTTTGTTTCCAGCCGCACATCGGCGACATCGCCCCCTTTCAGAACCGGGATCAGTTGGGGAAACACGAAAGCGCTCTCGCGGGGAATTCTCAGGCGCGCCGCTCGTTGCTTGATATTGTCACGCCATGCAATGTTGACACGGGTGCCGAAGCGGTCGAAGATTCTTGTGGCTGCATCGGCGTCTCCTGTTGATTTGATCGTCTGCAGCCGGCCAAGGATTTCCGCCACGCCTTGGTGCGCTTTCGCCAGGTCTGTAATTTCCACGCAGTAGTTGCCCCGGATCTCGACCACCTTGACTCCGAAATCCTTATTCCCGTTTTCGCCGCCTTCCGAGAGGTAGCGCAACACTAATTCGTGTCCCTTGCGGTGTGCTTCCCGTATGATGTCGTCCTCAAGCGAGCGATAGCGATTCATCTGGTTCTGCATATATCCAACGTACTGCGCTTCCGCCACCTTGGGCTGTTCGGCAGCCGTGAAAGCTCCGATTTCGACCAGCTTGGAATCAAAAATGTGGTACAGAGCCACCAGATCGGCGCGGCATTCTTCCAGCGCCGAGTACGCGCGCCCGATCAAGGCGCGAGGATCGGCTCTCAAACTGTCATCCGGCTTTCCCGCCCCGTGCCCGATCACCTCGTGCATATAAACTTCCCATTGCCGGCCGATTTTTCCATATTTGCGATAAACGTCCTGATGTTTCGGCAGGAAAAACTCACCAATCGTCTGCTCCAGAATCTTCTGCGACTGGGCCTCTTCCACATTCAGCAGGATGATGTTCTTGCTTCCCACATCGCGGCGAATGTCTTCGTAGTTGGGAAGATTATAGGCGACGGGCGAGCTGGGACCGGAATCTCCGGTTTCTACGATCACCTGAACCACGTTGGCCACCGGCGGCGTGACATGACTGCGCTTGTAAGCGTCGGGCCAGGGCATTTTCTTTTCAAAGTAGTCGGCGTTTGCCGCCAGCTTGGAGATCAGGCTGGAATCAGCAACGAAGCTTGAGTTGGCTTCAAATTGCCCGATGACGCCGCGCGGGTCGTGATACTGCTCGACGAAGCCGTTCAAATAATCGATGACAGTGTTGGATTTGAGCCAGTGAATCGAGTACTCGCGAAATTTGTTCTCATCTCCGGTTCGATAGTACTGCAACAGCGCCTCCAGGCCGTTCCTCTGCTCTTCGGATTCGGCCAGCGGTAGCGCCTGTCGCAGCCAATAGGAGGCCGTTTCCAGGTATTTTCCGTATACTCCGCCGATCTTGTACACCTGAGGAACAATCTTGCCGTCTTCCAGTTCAAAGCGGACATTGAGACGCTCCTTCCATTCCTTTGACACCTGTTTGTCGAACATGTCCTGCGTGATGCGCGGATCGTAGAGGTTGACAAAACTGGTCGCCAGAACGTCGTCCCCCTTTTTCTGATTCGTCTGCAGCGGTTCAAAGCCGGCATCGAAGATGTGCGGGCGCAGCCGCTCCAGTTTTTGGTCCAGAGTTTCATTGTTGGACAGGCTGAAATTCGCTCCATTGCGCGCCGCGCGGGCCGCCGCTTGTTTCAGCTTTTCAAAGGTCAGAGTGTTGGGGACGTACTTGGTATGAGAGTTTGCCCCGTACTGACCATGATTGATCCAGAGGTACTTGAGGTAATCATGGACGGCGCGCAGTGTGGCAGGCGGGATTCCCTGGGAGTGAAGGTAGATCTGCTCCAGCAGATCTTTAATTTCCAGAGCATAACGGTGCGCCTGATCGGTAAAGATGTCATTGCCGGCAATGGCGGCGCGGTATAGAAGATAGGCCAGCTTCTTTTGCGGCAGCGACAGCTTCTCAAAGCCGCGAGCTTTCACTCCCAGAACCAAAATGTCCTGGCCATCATTACCGAGGCGCTCCAGTTCTCCCACATAAGAGCGAGGCTTGGTTTTCGAGCCGGACACGGCGGAGACGCCGTGACTCGGATTTATCTTTTTCTGCGCCAGAATGCTGCTATCCGTCGTCAACGCTGCGCCAAGAAACAACAGGAAAGTTACCTTGAGAGTGCGCATGTGATTCCTCCGGTGTTTACCGAAAAAGTATATGCTGGTTTTGCGGGGATCGAGGGTCGGCCGCAATGAACACGCATGAACGTCAGAGCCCGGAGCGTCAGCGACGGGTCCCGCCAGAGTAACAACGTCTGCCAAAGGAAGGTTTGGATCGGAGACTTACTCTGGCACGACCCGTCGCTGACGCTCCGGGCTCTGACGTTCATGCGCGTTGATTTGCGGCCGTTAATCACTCGATAGCATCCAGCACGATCGCTTCCAGGATCATGGCTGCCGCTTCGCGCGGATTGGCGGAAATTCCGCTCTGTTGCAATTCTCTGTAGTAATACCGGTAGTCGGGATCCTGGCTAACCCATTCGACAAAGTCACGGGCAACAATTGTCTTGAGCGCGTGCTGGACCTTGTCCGGGAGAAGCCGATTGCGTATTTCCGGTTGGCACACGCCGGCCGTGGCCGCCTCCTCACAGCTCTGAATCAGATGAAGAATCAGTTGGGGATACATAAGTTTCGAATGACGAAGTGCGAATGACGAATGTTGTTTGTTGTCCGTGGTCCGTTGTCAGTGGTCAGTTGTGATTAGCTTTCAGCAGTCGGCTATCGGCTTTCAGGTCCGGTAACAGTGTACTAGAGGCTGATCGCTGATAGCTAAGACTACGGCCACGGACTACTGACAACGGACCACGGACAACAAACAATATTCGTCATTCACACTTCGACATTCGACATTCCATATTCGACATTTTTTTGCGCTTGGTGCAAGATACCGTACAATTAGGGTTGAAGGAGCGCCAGGAGTGAAAACCGATACCTTGAGCATCACGGATAACCGGACAGGTAAAAAGTATGAGATCCCTGTCCAGGACGGCACCATCAGGGCAGCGGATCTCAAGCAAATTAGAGTTTCCGACGACGATTTCGGGTTAATGAGCTACGATCCGGCGTTCACTAACACCGCCTCATGCATCAGTCGCATTACCTATATTGATGGTGACAAGGGGATTCTCCGCTATCGCGGCTACCCCATCGAGCAGCTTGCCGAGGAGAGCACATTCCTGGAGACAGCCTACCTGATCTTGTACGGCGAGCTTCCCGACGAGAAAGAGCTGACCGACTGGGTGTGGAATATCACCCACCACACCATGCTGCATGAAAACGTCAAGAAATTCGTCGATGGTTTCCACTATGATGCCCATCCGATGGGAATGCTGATCAGCGCGGTGGCGGCACTTTCCACTTTTTATCCGGAAGCCAGACAGATTCATCATGTAGGGTCGCGACGCCGGCAGACTTACCGGCTGATCGCCAAGATGCCTACTCTGGCGGCCTTTGCGTACCGGCACATGATCGGCATGCCCTATTCCTATCCCGACAACGATCTCAGTTACCCCGGCAATTTTTTGAACATGTTGTTCAAGATGACCGAAGTGAGATACAAACCGCACCCGGCATTGGAGCGCGCCGTCGACGTTTTGTTCATTTTGCACGCCGATCACGAGCAAAACTGCAGTACCAATGCCATGCGCAACGTGGGTAGCTCGCAGGTAGATCCTTATTCAGCGATTGCGGCAGCTACGGCAGCGCTGTATGGACCCTTGCACGGTGGCGCGAACGAAGCCGTCCTGCGGATGCTCAATGAAATCGGCACGGTAGATCATGTCCCGGCATTCATCAAGAAAGTGAAAGCAGGTGAAGGACGTCTGATGGGTTTTGGCCATCGAATTTATAAGAACTATGATCCGCGCGCCACGATTATTAAGCGGCTCGCCGACGAAGTCTTTGAGGTAACCGGCCGCAATCCACTGCTGGATCTGGCGTTGGAATTGGAGCGCATCGCTCTGCAGGATGAATACTTCATCCAGCGCAAGCTCTATCCGAATGTAGACTTTTACTCGGGTTTGATTTACCAGGCGATGGGGTTGCCACTGGATATGTTCCCGGTGCTCTTTGCCATCCCCCGTACCTCCGGATGGATCGCCCAATGGGAAGAGATGCTTCAGGATTCGGAGCAAAAAATTGCGCGGCCGCGTCAGATCTACAGGGGTTCCGATCTCCGTAATTACGTCCCCATAGAAAAGCGCAAAGTGAGAGCGGAAGTGTGAAACTGGGGGCTGGGGGTTGGGGGCTGGGGGCTGGGGGTTAGGTGAAGGGAGAGGGGGAGAGTGGGAGAGTGGGAGAGCGGGAGAGTGGGAGAGTGGGAGAGCGGGAGAGTGGGAGAGCGGGAGAGCGGGAGAGTGGGAGAGCGGGAGAGTGGGAGAAGAATCAAGTTTTGAACTGGTCGTCTCTGACTTTAAAGCCAGCGCCCTCCAATTCACCCACTCTCT
>DASYPF010000409.1:0-20043 GCA_036006905.1 Acidobacteriota bacterium | reverse complement strand
GTACCAACTCAGAAAACACATATCTTCATCTTCTTTAGGAGGGGATGGGTCTATGACGAAATTCACACGGCGGTTCCAGATCGGGGCCATGGTGTTATTGGCCATCTTTGCAGTGGCATTCGCGCAAATTTCCAGCACTTCCAGTATTAACGGCACGGTGCGTGACAACACCAGCGCTGTCGTTCCGGGCGCCGAGATTACGGTGACCAACACGCAGACCGGTACCACCTACAAGGCTCTTACCAACGACGAAGGCGCCTACAACGTTCCGGCGCTTCCCGTGGGCATTTACAAAGTCAGCGTCTCAGTCCCGGGTTTTAAAACCGCCGTGGTCGACAATGTCAAACTGGAGCTGACCGTTCCATCGACCGTGAACATCTCTCTCGCGGTGGGAGACATTGCTGAGGCGGTAACTGTCGTCGGCGGCGCAGAGGTCATACAGACTTCCTCAACCAATATCGCCACCACCATCACCGGCCGCCAGATTGTCGATCTCCCCTTTACCTCACGCGACGCCCTGGATCTCATCTTGTTCCTCCCAGGAGTGGTCACCAATGGGCGGCCGCGCCAGAGTTCGGTCCAAGGCTTGCCCAAAGGCGCTTTGAACATCACCACTGACGGCGTCAACGTCCAGGACAACGTGCTGAAAGGAAGTGACGGATTCTTCACTTATATTCGGCCCAAAATCGACGCTATCGAACAAGTCACCATCTCCACAGCGACTCCCGGCGCAGAGGCTGCCGGGGGAGGGGCGGTTCAGATCCAATTCGTGACGCGCGCCGGAAGCAATAACTTTGATGGAAGCGTTTACTGGTACCGGCGCACCACCGGTTTGAACTCCAACTTCTTCTTTAACAACCAGACAGCAACTCCACGGGCCACCAATAACCTGCTGCAGCTCGGGTTTCGTGTAGGCGGACCGATCCTGAAGAACAAGCTTTTCTTCTTTGCCAACTACGAAGAGTTCCGGCTCCCCGAGGCGGCCACGCGCACCCGCACAATTCTTGCGCCTGCGTCCGAGAAAGGGGTCTTTGTGTACACCGGAGGGCCGGCAGGAGGCGTCGATCTGCTGGCATTGGCGGCAAAGAATGGATTTACCTCCACGCTGGATCCAATCACTTCCAAGATCCTTTCCGATATCCGGGCTTCGACCAGCCAGGGGACAATTGCTCCCCTCACCGACCCGCTCTTGCAGCGCTTCACTTTCACCAATCAGGGAGGACAGTTGCGCCGGTTTCCCACGTTGCGTATCGACTGGGAGTTAACTTCCAAACACCACATCGAAAACATTTACAACTATAACGAGTTTGCCAGCAAGATGGACTTCTTAAACGGTGCTGATCCGGCTTATCCGGGAAGTCCCATCTTCGGCAGCCAGAGCTCCAATCGCTTCTCCAACGTGACGGCGTGGAGATGGACCGTCACGCCGACGATCGTCAATGAGGCTCGATTCGGATTGGTAGGCGGGACGGTCGTTTTCTTCCCCGAGGTTGGATCGGATAGCTACAAGGCCCCTCTCTTTGGGGGAACGTCCTTCGCTTTTCCTTTGGGCCTCTCGACGCCCAACACCGTGACCGGCCCCCAGCGCCGAAACGCCCCCGTATACCAGTTCCTGGATGCGGTTCACTGGACGCGCGCCACGCACAGCATGTCTTATGGTTTCAACGCGACCAAGGTCAAAACGTGGCTGGAGTTTATCACCAGAGGTCAAATCCCGCAGACAAGCTTTGGGGTTAACGACATCGATCCGGCTGCGGCGATGTTCAATACCACAAATTTTCCGGGCGCCACAACCGCGCAGTTAAGCAATGCTCGTAGTTTATACGCGCTGACCACTGGATTGATCGCCCAGGTGACCCGAGCCGCCGCCGTAGTCGGTGATAAATACGACGTCAATTCGGCTTCCGATTCGCACGATTACCAGCGGGTGTTTGCAGTTTACGGACAGGACGCGTGGAAAATGACGCCTAATCTGACGCTCAACTACGGGCTGCGCTGGGAGCCGCTGTTGCCGTTCGTGCACGAAAACGGCGTCTACACCACAGGGCCTTTTTCTGACCTCTACGGCGTCAGCGGGCTGGGCAACTTATTTAAGCCCGGCACGCTGACAGGCCGCGTTCCTCAGTTTGTGCAGGTAACTCCCGATTATCGCGCCTTCCAGCGCAGCTATAACCACTTTGCTCCTTCATTTGGCTTTGCCTGGTCTCCGAAGGTCGAGAATTCCTTGCTAAAGGCAATGTTTGGAGAGTCGGGCAAGAGCGTCATCCGCGGAGCTTACTCGATTGCGTTCAACGCCGAAGGCACAAACATCATTAGCAGCATCGTTGGCTCCAATCCGGGCGCCGGAACCCTGACCGCGACCCGCGCCGTGTCGGTGGGAAATCTTCCACCGCAGACCTACTTCCGAGCGGGACTCCCGCCCCCTCCATTCACAACCCAACCACGAGTGTTTCCGGTACTTCCCAGCTTGTCTGACAGCGTGAACTATTTCAACCCAAACCTCGGAAAGGGCTATGTGGAATCGTGGACTTTTGGAGTGCAGCGCGAGTTGAACCGCGACACGGCGATCGAAGTCAGATATGTCGGCAACCGCGGCATCAAGTTGGGGCGGCAATACAACATCAACGAGGTAAACATTTTCGAGAACGGCTTTTTGGACGAATTCAAGAAAGCCCAGCAGAATCTTGCAGTCAACATTGCCAACGGCAGAGGCAGTTCTTTTGCAAACAACGCGTTGCCTGGAC
Source organism: Acidobacteriota bacterium (assembly GCA_036006905.1). Classification (GTDB taxonomy): domain Bacteria; phylum Acidobacteriota; class UBA6911; order JACQSX01; family JACQSX01; genus DASXTB01. The sequence goes on along the minus strand of DASYPF010000409.1, from coordinate 17,299 downwards.
AATCCGCCTTACCGATCTTCCAGGCATCTTTTGGCACGGCGACTGCGAATTTCACCAATGGAACCTTCGTATCGCAGTTGCAGCAGGGACAGGCGGGAGGGCTGGCCAACACCCTGGCTACCACCGCGAGTTTCCAAAACAACCGTGTCAACGCGGGGCTTGCGTCGAATTTGTTCCTGGTGAATCCGTCAGTCTTTGGCGGCGCATTTATGGTCGACAACGGCAGCCGCAGCTCCTATGACGGCATGCAAATAGACCTGCGCCGCCGCATGTCCAAGGGCCTGCTGCTGCAGGCCAACTACACGTTGGCCCGCGCATTGTCAAACGCCTTTGGCAGCAGCTCGGTGAACTTCGCCGGGTACACCACGCTGCGCGATGTCGGCTATGAGAACGGGATCTCGCCCTTTGACGTGCGCCACGCGTTCAAGATGAACTGGATTTACGACATGCCATTTGGGCCTGGAACCCGCTGGCAGGCAGGCAATGGACTGGTCAATCGGGTCATCGGAGGGTGGGCGGTCCATGGGACGTCGCGCATCCAGAGCGGCCGGCCCCATCTGCTGACCAGTGGCCGCTTCACGTCCAACCAGAACGACTCCGGAGTGGTGCTCATCGGGCTTACGCAGGGAGATCTGCAGCGAGCGATGAAGATTACCGGAGCTTCAGCGGCCAGTGGGAATCTCTTCTATTTTCCGCAAGACCTGATCAACGGCTCGCTGCAGGCGTTCGGGCTGGTGCCGGGAACTCCGTCCGGCCCCTTCATTTCACCACAACTGACCCCGGGCACCCTGGGGCAGCGCATTTTCCTTTACGGGCCGCACTTCCAGCGTTGGGACATCAGCCTGGTCAAGAAAACGATGATCACTGAGAAGACAAACCTGGAACTGAGAGTAGAGTTCTTGAACGCATTTAACGAATCGAACATCATGCTGGGGAGCCCTGCGTCGGACGTTTCCACCATCGCCGTAAACAGCCAGGCCGGTTTCGGCCAGACCGGCTTCGCCTATCAGGATCTTTCCACCACCAACGATCCGGGTGGGAGAATGATCCAGTTTGTGGCGCGATTTAATTTCTAGCTCCACTTCTGGAGCTGAGGCCCCGTCGTTCTGGCGGGGCCTTTTTTATTGCGGATTGATCCGAATGCGGAATGGGGAATGCGGAATGCGGAATGAAACGATTGCGGATTGATTCGATTGCGGATTGCGGATTTTGGATTGCGGATTGATCGAATGCGGAATGATTCGATTGCGGATTGTGAATTGCGGATTGCGGATTGATCGAATGCGGAATTCGGAATGCGGAATGCGGAATGAAGGATGCCGTTCCCCCTGGTTTTTTGACATAATCTTCTTACCGATAACTGATAACTGATGACTGATAACTGATAACTGATGACCGATGACTGATGACCGATGACTGGTGACCGATGACCGATGACCGATGACCGACGACCGATGACTGATGACCGATGACTGATGACCGAACCGATGACCGATGACCGATGACTGATGACTGATGACTAACGACTTTCATATTCGCTTTCGCAGCAGCCTCGCGCTCTTTGCGTTCTTCGCCGTGACCTCTGTTTTTGCCGCCAAATTCTGGGAATCGAAACCCTATATGGAATGGAGCGAGAAGGAAGCGCTGCAAGTGCTCAACAATTCGCCCTGGGGAGATACTCACACCATCACCGACACCAGCCAGATGTTTTACCAGCCGACACCGCGCTCGGCACAGCCTGGAGATGATCGCAACATCAACCGTGAGGTCTACAGACATTTCCGCATTCGATGGATTTCCGCCAAGCCGGTGCGCATGGCCATCAGCCGGTTGACTCTGCTGCGCGCGCAGAAGGCCGGCGCTTCCAATGCAGCGCAGGAGCAGGACCTAAAGCGGTTTGTCGACAGCACCTTCGGCGATCACATCGTCATCGGCATCGATTTTGAAACCAACGAACAAAAATACCGAGGCGAGCTCTTTTCACTCTTTGCCGCCATGACCATCGGCGATCTGCAAAACAATACCTACCTGGTACGTGCCTCCGACGGCGGCAAAAACTTCATCTCTGAGTACTACCCCCCCGGCGACAAGGGCCTGGGCGCCCAGTTTGTTTTCCCCCGCAACGTAAAGGGCGAGCCTTTTATCACGCCCGCCAGCGGTACCGTCCGCCTGGTCACCAATCTGCGAGATCGGTACTCCTTCACCGTATTGTTTAAACCAAAAGACATGCTTTTCTTTGGCAAGCTGGAGTATTGAATTTCGAATGGCGAAGTTCGAATGTCGAATTGCACGAATTACACCAATCAGCACCCGCAGAGCCGCGACCGGAAGGGAGCGGGGCGACAACGTAAGTCGACTGGTGCGGCAAGGCATTGGCGACTTGACTTACATCGGCGCGCCGCTCCCTTCCGGTCGCGGTTCTGCGGGTGCTAATTCGCGTAATTCGTGGCTCGTCTTCCAGCCGGTATTGCTTTGCCTCTTGCTGGGATTCTCATCTGCCTCATTCGCCCAGAACAAACCCTCCGAAGAGCTGGAAAAATATCTCAAGAAGTGGGTGAACGAGGATGTTGTCTACATCATCACGCCCGAGGAGCGAGAGACTTTTCTGAAGCTGCACACTCCTGAAGAAAAAGAAAACTTCATCGAGCAGTTCTGGCTGCGGCGCGACCCGGATCCTTCCACCAAAGTCAATGAATTCAAGGAAGAACATTTCCGGCGCATCGCTTACGCCAATGACCACTTTTACTCCGGCGTCCCGGGCTGGAGAACTGACCGGGGCCGGATCTACATCCGTTTCGGCCAACCCGATTCGGTCCAGAGATTCGGGCCCGGAGAAACCTACGTCCGGCCGATGAGTGAAGGGGGAGGCATTACCAAGACTTTTCCATTTGAGATCTGGCGCTACCGCGACATTGAAGGCGTGGGACCCGACATCGAGATCGAGTTTGTCGATACCAGCCTGAGCAACGAATACCACCTGACAATCGATCCGCAGGAAAAAGACATGTTGTTTTACGTCGGTGGCGGCAAGACCGAATACGAACAGCTCGGAATGGAAAGCCGCTGGCTGCGCAACACGCGACGCGGCCTGGCCACCAACTATCCGGGACCCACGAAGGATCTGCCCTTCGAAAAACTGGCGCTGCTGGGAAAGATCGACCGTCCCCAGCCGATTCGATTTGAAAACCTGCGCACAATGGTGAGCGCGCACGTGACCTACCAGCAGCTCCCTATTCGTGTCCGTCCCGATTACATCCGCCTGGACAACAATTCCGCAGTAGCGCTGCTGAACGTCGAGTTGGACGACCGAATCGCTCCCACTTCCGTAGCGATCGGCACTCAGCAGCCGGCAAGCCAGCAATCATCAAACCGGCAAACACGAGAGATCCAAATTTACGGCCGCATCCAGGATGTCAGCGGCCGGTCGCTGCAGGAATTTGACGCATCAGTAAAGCCTGGAGAGGAATCCGGCGGCTTGCTCCTTTACCAAAAAGCTCTGACTCTCCCACCGGGCGTTTACAAGCTGAATCTGGTGGTGCGAGATTCGCGGGACGAACGGGTCGCCATCCGGGAGGAACGCATCGAGATCCCGCGCGCCCCGGCCGCGCTTTCACTGAGCCCACTGATTCTGGCCGAAGAGATCGCGCCGGCGCAGGGCGGCGCCGACTCACCGCGGCCGTTTGAGCTTGGGGATCTGCGCGTCGTTCCGCGCTTGGATACATACTTCCGATCAAAGGAAATAATGAAGGTCTATTTTCAAGCCTACAACTTCCAGACTGACGATAAAACGCAACAGCCCTCACTCGCGGTTACGTACTATGTCTTGAAGGACGGAAAGCAAATCAAACGTTTCTCCGATTTTTCCGGCGCTTCCATGCAAGCCGCTTCGCCGAAGCGGGCCGTATTTGCTTCCGGGATCAATCTGAAGCTGCTCGAGCCGGGCAGTTACCGGTTGGTGGTTCGAATTAAAGATAAGCTCTCCGGCAAAGAGGCCGGCTCGAGCGTGGAATTCTCCGTGGGCTAGGCAAAAGCCGGACGCGGGGACAGGGAGACACGGGGACACGGGGACACGGGGACACGGGGACACGGGGACACGGGGACAAGGGGACACGGGGACAAGGGGACACGGGGACGGTGGAACAAAGAGAACACCATTCTCCTGCTCTCCTGCTCCCCCGCTCTCCACTTCTCTCATCCCCCGTCGGTATCTCCCTTGTCCCCGTGTCTCCGTGTCTCCCCGTTCCCGCGTCTCCTTGTCCCCGCGTCTCCTTAAGGAGTTTACTCAAAAGCCGGGATCCCGGTGATCTCCTGCCCCAGAATCAACGTATGGATATCGTGCGTTCCTTCGTAGGTCTTGACCGACTCCAGATTGCACATGTGACGGAACACCGGATAGTCATCCAGGATACCGTTGGCGCCTAAGATGTCTCGCGCCATGCGAGCGATTTCCAGAGCCACGTAAACATTGTTGCGCTTGCAGAACGAAACCTGTCCAAATGTAGCTTTCCCTTGGTCCTTCAGCCTTCCCAGTTGATGGCAAAGCAACTGGGCTTTGGTGATTTCCGTAAGCATCCAAACCAGTTTTTCCTGGACCAGTTGATGCGAGGCAATCGGTTTATTGGCAAATTGTCTTCGCTCCAGAGACCACTGAAGCGCCGCATGGTAGCAGGCAAGCGCGGCGCCCACTGTTCCCCAGGCGATGCCATATCGCGCCTGCGTCAGACACATCAGCGCAGACTTTAGGCCATCGGTTCCATCCAACAAAGCGGTTCGCGGCAGCCGGCAATCATGGAATGTCAACTCAGATGTGACCGAGGCGCGCAGCGAGAATTTATTCTTGTATTCGCGCGCTTGGAACCCCGGCGTCCCTTTCTCCACAAGAAAGCCGCGAATTCTGTCATCGCCGCCTCTGGCCCACACCACGGCTACGTCGGCGATATTTCCGTTGGTGATCCATGCCTTGGAGCCATTCAGCACGTAGCCGTCGCCGCTGCAGGTCGCGCGCGTGAGCATGCCAGCGGGATTGGAGCCAAAATCAGGTTCGGTCAATCCGAAACAACCAATCGCCTCTCCAGAAGCAAGGCGTGGCAACCATTTCTCTTTTTGTTCTTCGGAGCCGAACGTGTAGATGGGATACATCACCAGCGCGCCCTGGACCGAGACAAAGCTGCGCAGCCCGCTGTCTCCGCGTTCCAGTTCCTGCATAATCAGCCCGTAAGCGACATTGTTCAGACCGGCGCAGCCGTACCCTTGCAGATTGGCGCCGAGAAAACCGAGCTCGGCCATTTCTTTCACCAGGTGGAGAGGGAAGGAGCATTCGCGATTGTGCTTTTCTATGATGGGCAAAACTCGCCGGTCCACGAAATCACGCACCGTTCTACGCACCAGCTTCTCCTCATCGGAGAACAACGGATCGACGCTCATGAAGTCGTAGCCTTTGAATGCTGTGGGCATGTTTTCTCCTCGTGTGAAAGACGGGTCAGCAAGTCAGCAGGTCCGGCAAGTCCACGGTCTGGTGTGAAAGAATCAGAACCGCGCCCGTCAGGGCGCGCGCGGAGAATGTTTGTTAATAGCTCGGTGCCTTCAAAATGCCCTGAACCGGCAGGAACCTAGAAAAATTACGGCGAATCTCGTTAGAGTCTCCGCGCGCGCCCTGACGGGCGCGGTTCTGTTCTTTCACACGCCCTCACGGCCTCGGCTACAAGAATTTCATGTCGTTCCCCACGCTTAAGCGTATATGCCCCGGATCTTCGTGTAATACGCAACTCGGTCCACTGCCAGCATGTAGGCGGCGATACGCATGCTTTCGTTGTGGGTCTGTGAGTAGCCATACACGTCGTTGAAACTACTGCTCATCACTTCTTCGAGACGTTGGTTGACTTCGTTTTCGCGCCAGAAGTAGCCGTGTCGATCCTGCACCCACTCAAAGTAGGAAACGGTCACTCCTCCGGCATTTGCCAGAATATCGGGTACCACAAAGATTCCTTTGCTGTTGAGAATCGAATCGGCGGCCGCACTGGTAGGCCCATTGGCGCCTTCCAACAGGATTCGTGCACGAATATTGCGAGCGTTCTTCGTGGTGATCTGATTCTCCGTGGCCGCCGGAAGCAGGATCTCGCAGGGAATCTCCAGAATGTCTTGATTGCTTACCACCTGGGTGCCGGCAAACCCTTTCATAAATTTGTTGTGCTTAATGTATTCCGTGAGCTGGTGGATATCAATGCCATCGGGATTGAAGATGCCGCCCTGGATGTCCGACACCGCAATGACTTTGAAGCCTTCCTGTTGCATTAACTTCGCAGCCACCGACCCTACATTACCGAATCCCTGAATCACCACTCTGGTATCAGCCGGCTTCAGGCCGAACAACCCGATTGCTTGCTTGGCAACAATCGTCAGTCCCCGACCCGTGGCTTCCCTGCGGCCGCGTGAGCCGCCAAGACCAATCGGCTTGCCAGTGACGATGGCGTTTACGGTATGGCGCGCGTGCATGCTGTAGGTGTCCATAATCCAAGCCATAGTCTGCTCATCGGTGCTCATATCGGGGCCGGGAACATCGCGTTCCGGTCCAATGAAATCGAGCAGCTCGGCGGTGTAGCGCCGCGTCAGCTTCTCCAGCTCAGCTATCGACATCTTGCCCGGATCACAGATAACACCACCCTTGGCGCCTCCGAACGGAATGTCCACGACGGCGCACTTCCAGGTCATCCATGCGGCGAGCGCTTTTATTTCGTCGAGCGTCACATCCGGAGCGTATCGAATTCCTCCTTTGCAAGGTCCGCGGGCAATATTGTGCTGTACGCGGTAGCCGATGAAGACTTCCAGTCTCCCATCATCCATACCCACGGGAATGTAAACAGTAATCTCGCGATTGGGACAACGAAGCAGGCGGTACAACCCGGGATCAAGCCGCAGTTTATTTGCAGCGTCATCGAAACGCTCCATCATCGATTCGAAAGGATTGGCTTCCTTGTCGAGTGCTTCTTTGGGAACCACGCTCTCAGCCATCGATCCGCTCCCTTTTCCTGCAGCCTCCTCATTATCCCATTGGATCTTCAGGAAAAACCAGTGCGGATAAAGAGAGAGACGTATGGACCGTGGGTGCAGAAATACAAGACAAAATCGCCAGCGTGAGGCAGGCCCATAGCCCCCGCATGGGGGCGAAATAATGTAAGCCCATGGCGTAAGCCGTGGGAAAGGGAAAAAAATGTGAAATTTGAGCCCCGTCAGGGGCGAAAGAGCTCTTCCTTTCGCAAATCAGAAGCCAAGACAGGGGTGGACGACGAAGTACGAATGAGGAATTCCGAATTACGAATGACAACGGTGAGGAGCTCGTCTTTTGTCATTCGTCATTCGTACTTCGTCATTCCCCCATTCTCCCGCTCTCCCCCTCGCCCCCTCTCCCACTCTCCCGCTCCCTCACTCCCCGCTCACGCAGGCGCGCGGGCCTCCTCCAAGGTCACAACTCGGTACGTGTCTTTTTGTTCCAGGAATTTTCCGACAAACGTGGCGTGCGCCGCGTGACCGGCACGGTAAGTTTTCACTCGACCGAGCAGCGGTTTTCCGAGCAGTGCTAGGTCTCCGATCAGATCCAAAGTCTTGTGGCGCACAAACTCATCGGGCTGCCGCAGCCCTCCATTCATGATCCCATCGTCAGCAAGCACGATGGCATTGTCGAACGATCCGCCCCGGATTAGATTGTTCTTCAACATTGCTTCAACTTCGCGGTAAAAGCCGAACGTGCGGGCATAACAGACCTGACGCACATACGAGTCGGCATCCAAAACCAGATGCAGTTCCTGGCGGCGGATTAAAGGGTGAGGGAAATCGATGACGCAACTGACTCGGAGGCAATCGCTAGGCTCGACAGCGACAGACTTGTCATTTTCGCTCCAGCAGAAGGCCCTCAACACCTGCAAGTACCGGCGTTCGCTGTTTTGCAGCTTTAGACCGACCCGCTGAATCGCTTCCGCGTAGGGCTTGGCGCTTCCGTCCAGAATCGGCACCTCCAGTGAGTTGACGTCAATATAAAGATTGTCAATCCCTAATCCGTAAACAGCCGACAGGATATGTTCAACAGTCGAGATCATGACGCCGCGCTTCATTAACGTCGTAGCGTAGTTCACTTTGGCCACGTTGCGGCGGAGTGCTTCGATTTCAAAGCCGCTCAAATCGGGCCGTCGAAATACGATACCCGTTCCAGGAGGCGCGGGAACGAGTCGCACCGTTACTTCAAAACCTGAGTGAAGTCCAATACCCTGGAATTCCAATTCATTTGCCAAAGTCACCTGACGATCACGCCGTGGCATATGTAGAAAAGTCTTTGCAATTGCTTTGCCAACTCAGCATCATACGAGTTAAACTGTTGTCCTTACTTGGAAAGCTTCAGTTAGGGGGAAATCACAACCAGAATAAGTGTGGTAATTTTGCAACAGGACTCTGGCATTCCGTCGGGTTTTGGCCAATTTCCGGCGCAAAATCAGGGGGTGTTCAGTCCGCGAAAGTTTTGTAATCTCAGGAGATAGGTAAGCCCAACATTTATTGACAGCGATCAGTTCTTCTGTATAATTTACGCGTCGTGACCGAACCGGACTTTTGCTCAAGATACGGGTGTCTGTGTGGTTGCGCGTTCTTATTTTTGTCACAACAACTCGGGCTCTTTGCGGCACGTCGTTGTCCCGCCATTAGTCTGCGCCGATGAATTCATAAAAACCTTGGTGCTACCGAAATGAATATCTTTGGCCCTGGAAAGACGCCACTGCAAAAATTTCTAGAGACAGACAATCTGGCGTACTTATACGGAAGTAATTCCTTTGATTTGACGATATTGCTTGGTTATTTCCTGGTCCTGTCGATTCTGGCCATCTACGGGATACACCGTTATCATATGGTCTATCTTTACTACAAGTACAAGAACAATAAACCGCAACCGAGGGGAGCTCTTCCTGAAAAGCCCCGTGTCACCGTTCAGCTCCCGATATACAACGAAATGTATGTCGTCGAAAGACTGATCGAGTCAGTGTGCGCCCTGGACTGGCCCAAAGAGCTGCTGGAGATTCAGGTATTAGACGACTCCACCGATCAGACGCAGCAGATTGCCGCGGCCGCCGTATTGCACATGAAAGCGGGCGGCCATGATATTCACTACATACGACGCCCCAACCGCATCGGATTTAAGGCAGGCGCGTTGGAAAACGGGCTGAAGCTCGCGAAAGGAAACTTCATTGCGATCTTCGACGCGGACTTTATGCCCAAGCCGCAGACACTCAATGAAACCATCGACTACTTCAGCGACCCGAAAGTAGGGATGGTTCAAATCCGTTGGGGCCACATCAATCGTGACTATTCTTTCCTGACCAAAGTGCAGTCGATCTTGTTGGACGGCCACTTTGTCATCGAGCATACCGCGCGCAACCGCTCCGGCCGCTTCTTTAATTTCAATGGGACAGCCGGCATCTGGAGACGGGCGGCCATCGAAACGGCCGGGGGCTGGGAGCATGATACTCTTACTGAAGATTTGGATCTAAGTTACCGCGCCCAGATGAAAGGGTGGCAATTTATCTTTCTCCCCGAAATTGTCGCGCCTGCAGAAATCCCGGTGGAGATGAATTCATTTAAGAGGCAACAAAACCGGTGGGCGAAGGGATCGATCCAAACGGGCAAGAAAATCCTTCCCAAGCTGCTTCGCAGCGATTTGCCTTTGCGCGTAAAAGTCGAAGCATTTTTCCATCTCACCGCCAATATCGCCTATCCTCTGATGATTGTCCTTTCCCTGCTTCTATTCCCCGCATTGATTATCCGATTCCATCAGGGGTGGTTTGAGATGCTGGTAATGGACCTGCCGCTTTTTATGGCCGCCACCTTTTCGGTTTCCAGTTTCTACGTCGTTTCGCAGCGGGAGATTTACCCGGACTGGAAATCCAACCTCAAGTATCTTCCTTTCCTCATGTCGGTTGGGATCGGACTGTCGGTGAGCAACACCAAAGCGGTGCTCGAAGCGCTTCTGGGTATTGACTCTATTTTCTTGCGTACTCCCAAGTACTCGGTCACAAGCGCGCGCGATCAATGGATCACCAAGAAATATCACGCCAGGATTGGGATGCTGCCGCTGCTGGAAGTGCTGCTGGGGATCTATTTCAGCCTGATGATCGCCTACGCGCTGGATAGCCGGATTTATGGCACCATTCCCTTCCTCTTTCTCTTCATGGTCGGCTTCCTCTACACCGGCCTGATGTCACTCTTCCAAAGCACTCGCGTCGGGGCGCTGGCACAGGCGGTGCTCGTGCGCATCGGCGAATAACTCCATCCAAGGTCCAAGGTCGAAAGTCCAAGGTCGAAAGTCCAAGGTCCAAAGTTGAAAGTCCAAAGGGAGTCTCTACATTTTTCCAGTCCTCGAAAGCGGACCAGCCCGCCGCTTTTTGGCTGGGCGGAAGAATAGAGCCCAGGGCGGAGCTTGCGGAGCCCTGGGGCCAGCGATCATTTTCCACGCCATTAGCCCGGCCCGTTTTTTGGGGCGGGCGACAGAATTGCGTTTGCGAAAAAATATCTGTCGCCCGCCCCAAAAAACGGGCCGGGCGGGTTTGAGCGGAGATGATCTGTTATCCCAGGGCTTCGCAAGCTTCGCCCTGGGCTCTATTCTTCCGCCCAGCCAAAAAGCGGCTGGGCTGGTCTGCTTTCGAGGACTGGGAAATTGTAGAAACTCCACGTGCTTAGCCGACCGCTCGGGTGGGCGGCAGAAACAAATTATCTGGCAAATTGCCGCCCAAGGCTATCCCAGAGCCACACTCTATCTCCCGCCTTCGGCGGGCTGGGGATCTGGGAGACATTGGTATTGAACTTTCGACCTTGGAGTTTCGACCTTGGACTTTGGTTTTGACTTTCGACCTTGGACTTTGGGCTGGAACTATTTCTCAGGCACAGGCTTGGAGAATAACGCGTCACTTAGCGCAGGTTTCGGGTTGTAGGTGATCTCGTCGATAAACAATTGCGAAGAAGACTGGCCGTCTGAAAAATTATCTTGCCGGTGCGGGGTCATTACTCCCTGGACCAGATGCCAATTGTAGAATTCTGTCGCTTCCTTATGCTTCTCGCCACGCCGATCTACCGACGTGTATTCCATCCGGGTTGGAAGATGCGTCTTAAGGTCGCAGTAAAATAGAACCGAGTCGTTTTCCGCGTCGATCATCTCTACCGCTTCCACCTCGCCTTTGCCTGTTATGTCTTCCGAACCGTAATAAAAGAAGGTCATTCCAGGCTCGTCGAGTCTGCCGCGCAGGAGGTTCTCCCAGGCATGACGGACAGTCTGCCGGAACTGCCTGACTTCATCGGGAGTCGCTTCCTTGATTATTGACTTCCCTTCCTGGTGCCATCCTTTGTTGGCCGAAAGATCGAAGATAGCGATTTCCTTATTCTTGCCTTCGCCGGTCTGATTGCGCGACTTGTCAGGAAGCCGAGTGTAATCAATATACTTTGCAAGGCCGGCCGTCTGCCCATCCTTGAAAAGGAAAAAATGGCCCTTGCTTTGGATTTCGCGAACTTGACGGAAGCGATCACCACCCATTGCCGCGATCGACCGCTCGATCACGGCACGCGCCCGTTGCTGCGCCGTTTCCTTATCGGAAGGCTTCTTGGTCGAATCTTGGGCGTGAACTGTCAGCGAACACAACAGGATGAAAGAGACTCGCTTTAACATTTCAGATCCTCGTAGATAATAAAGTCGCAGGTTGTCCGTTGTCCGTGGTTCGTTGTCCGTTGTCCGTTCTGGGCAGCCAGTCGACGTTTGGTAGCCAAACTTCAAGGCTCGCCTGCATCCTGTGACAAGGCCAACAACGGATCACGGAACAACGGACAACGGACCACGGACAACGGACCACCTGCGACTTGCGACTTAGTCCCCCACATATCGCGCATAAAGACTCTTGGCCTCAGCGGGATCGCTTGTACCCTTGATAATAGCGCGGCCGTCTCGAAAGACAGCCAGCTCATGTTCCTGAATAAACAACTTCAGAAAATAATCACAGATCGTCACTCTGCCTAAACGAGTGAGCCGGCGCTGCAGGGCAGGCAGGTCGACGTTCTGTTTTCTTTGCGGCAGGATTTGCACCGCATTCCTGCCACAAAGCGTGATCGCCTCTGTTTCCTGCTTCCCCTGCAAAAAATCAAACTGCCTGCGTCCACAGCACGTGCATGCAGGTTCCGGCAAGGAATAGGAAAGCGTGTGATAGCTGTTTGCCCAGAGGTCAAAGCTGACCAACGCGCGGCGAACGCTCTGAAGATTCCCCACCAGGATTTTCAAAACCTCCGCCACCTGCATTGCGGCCACCATTTTCGGAAGCGGAGTAATGATGCCAGCCGTGTCGCAGGTAGGCCCTTCTCCCGCGGCAGGCGGATCAGGGAAAAGACATCGCAGGCAAGGGGTCTCGCCGGGAATAAATGGGGCGACAGTTCCGTAACTTCCGACACAGGCGCCGTAGATCCAGGCCATACCCAGCTTCACAGAACAATCATTGATCAGGTAACGCGTCTGAAAGTTGTCGGTCGCGTCCAGCACCAGTTCCGCTCGGGCGAGAAAGTCTTCGGCGTTAGAGGAATTGAAATCATCCACTTCGGAATAGACGCGGCACTGCGAGTCAATCAATTTCAGCTCTCGCGAAAGGGCCACCGCCTTAGGGATGGAATCTCGGGCATCGGTTTCCTTGAAAAGCGACTGGCGCTGCAAATTGCTCCATTCCACAAAGTCCCGATCTACCATGTGCAGCTCTCCCACGCCGGCGCGCGCCAGCATTTCCGCTTGCGCCGAACCGAGCGCGCCGCACCCAACAATGGCGACCACTGAGTCCGAGATACGCCGTTGTCCTTCCTCGCCGATACCGGGGAAAAGGACATGGCGTGAGTAACGTTCGAAATCTGGCATGAGGCTATTTTAGGACAATATCGAGGAGAAAGCAGTAGGCAGTAGGCAGTAGGCAGTCGGCAGTAGGCAGTCGGCAGTAGGCAGTGGGCAGTGGGCAGTGGGCAGTGGGCAGTGAGCAGTGGGCAGTGGGCAGTGGGCAGAGGGCAGTCGGCAGAGGGCAGTCGGCAGAGAGCAGTCGGCTGTCGGCAGAAAGCAGTCGTCGGCAGAGGGCAGTCGGCAGAGGGCAGTCGGCTATCGGCAGAAAGCAGTCGTCGGCAGTGGGCAGCAGGCCCTGGGCACTGGCAACCAGGCAGGAGGATTTATACTGTTATGAATTTTTGCGGATTTGCCAATACGCCACCTAGCATCCTTCCCAGTTCTTCGTAGTCTGCTACTAGTTTGGAATGACGGTCAAAAGATACATAGCCACAGTCTCGTGCGAAGTCCAGCCAGATTTAAGTCTCAGTCGCTTCTCCATCCGCATCTGCAATTTTGCTGATAAACATCCTTAGATAGCGCCGTTTCCGGTATCCTTCGCCAATGTTGCTGGCAGCGCTTCTAGAAGAGTCCCGAATCTGGCTCGTCAACGCGTAACGTTCTTCCTTGGGAAACGTCTTCGATAAGTGATAGATCTCCATTGCAAGCCGGTATGCCAACTGGTAAATCTCTAAATCTCTAAAACCATGGACCATTACGATTCCCTCTCAATTCCTTTCACATACTCAACCGCTCGCCTGGCAATTTTGCGAAACTTTTTTCGCGGGCTCCTCCTCCCGACTGCCTACTGCCTACTGCTTACTGCCTACTGCCTTCTGCCGACTGCCTACTGCCTACTGCCTACTGCCGACTGTGCTATAATCTCGCTCCATGAACAAGGCGCCGTCAAAGCAATTGACGCGACCGCCGACAAAGACTAAATCAACCCGCAGTCTCCCGGTTCGAATCCTCCTCCTCAGCCTGGTGGTTGTGATTGTCGCGAGTACGTGTGCGGTTCTCTACTTTTATTCAAAGTTCTCCTTGCTAGTGGAGACCAGACTCAGAGAAGGGCTACAGCAGTACACGGCGGAAATCTACGCGCGGCCGTACGCGCTGGCGCTCGGTAAATCTCTAACGCGCCCCCAATTGGCCGAACGACTGAGGCGCCTTGCCTACATGGAACGTTCCAGCCACGCCCCGCGCACGTTCCGATACATCCCGGATGGCCTCGAACTGGTTAACGAAAGAGGACAGAAAGTCGGCGTCGTTTTCAAGAAGGACACGGTGAAAGCACTGGCCTTGGATGGCCAATCCATCCAGCATGTCGACCTTGAGCCGGAATTGATTTCCAGTTTATCCAGCGCCGGCGGAAAGAAACGCAAGTACGTTTCCTATGACGAACTTCCCGATGTCCTCATCAAGGCTATCCTGGCCGCCGAAGACAAGCGATTCTTCGATCACTCGGGTATCGATCTGTGGCGCATTCTGAAAGCCACCATCGTCGATTTGCGCAACAACGGAATGGCTCAAGGTGGAAGCACGCTGACGCAGCAATATGTCAAGAATGTTTTCCTCACTCCCGAGAAACGATTCAAGCGAAAATTTCAGGAGATTTGTATCTCATTGATTTTGGAAACTCGCCTGAATAAACGGCAGATCTTCGAACTTTACGTCAACGAGACCTATCTGGGTCAGCGGGGGCCTTACAGTATTATCGGCTTCGGCCAGGCGGCAGCTCTTTACTTCCATAAGAACGTTCGTGACCTGACGCTTCCTGAATCTGCGCTTCTGGTGGGCATAATCCCCGCGCCCAACCGCTTCAATCCCTATCGTTATCCAGACAAAGCCGTAAAGCAGCGCAACCAGGCGCTCGATTTGATGGAAGAGAACGGCTTCATCACGATCAACCAGAGACTGGCGGCTAAGAACGCTCCTCTGACTCTCCAGCCGGAAGCGACTTATAACTACTTCGAAGCGCCTTACTTTGTCGATTACGTGGAAGACCAGCTCAGCCAGCGCGTCAATCGCGAGGATTTATTCAAGAAGAAATTCCGTATTTACACCACGCTCAACACTGATTTGCAACAGGCAGCGTTTGAAGCCGTCCGGGAAGGTGGAGCGGAAATTGATAAGGCGCTGGCAAGACACAAGCACATCGGCAAGCCGCAAATCGCTGTCGCGGCCCTGGATCCTCGAACTGGCGAGATCCTGGCCATGGTCGGCGGAAGGAGCTATGGGCAGTCTCAGTACAATCGAATCACCGCCGCACACCGCCAGCCGGGCTCCGCGTTCAAACCCTTCGTGTACGCTGCAGCGCTCGAAACGCCCTTCACTGATGGACCGGTGAAAATAACGCCGGCCAAGACCTACGTGGATGAGCCTTTCACGTTCACGTTCGGACGAACGCTTTATTCTCCTAAGAATTTCAGTGGGAAATATCTGGGCCTGGTAAACCTGCGTGAAGCTCTGACCCACAGCCTCAATGTTGCGACCGTGCATTTGGCGGAAGATATCGGCTACGACCAGGTCGTAAGGGTAGCACGGCAGGCGGGCTTCAGCGACAATCTAAGACCTTATCCATCCGTGGCGCTCGGGGCCTTCGAAGTCACGCCGCTTGAACTTGCCCAAGGCTACACGATTTTTCCAAATCTAGGGACGCTGTGCCGCACGCGAGTCATTCATCGCGTGGAGACTGCTGCGGAAACGTATACAGAAAATGCGCCAAAACCCGTCAGCGTGATTCACCCCGAGACGGCCTGCCTGGTTACGTCGCTGATGCAGACTGTGCTTGATCGCGGTACCGGATACGGCGCGCGCCAGCGGGGATTTAACCTGCCGGCGGCTGGAAAAACGGGAACCAGCAACGATGGATGGTTTGTCGGCTTTACTCCAGACATGTTGTGCGTCGCCTGGGTCGGCTTTGATGATAACCGCGACATCAATTTGGTTGCGGCCAACTCAGCGGTGCCGGTATGGACCGCCTTTATGAAGCGCGCTCGCGAGCTGGCCCTGCTGGGCGGCGCGGATTTCATCAAGCCGGCAAATGTCGTGACCGTTGATATCGATCCTTCAACGGGGCTTCTGGCTTCTTCCCGGTGCGTCAAAGTCACCAGCGAGAATTTCATCCGCGGAACCGAACCGACCAGTGCGTGCTTGGAAAACCATAGCGGGATCGTTTTCACCTCAGGCCCCAATCCGCCTGAGGCCGGCAAGCCAACTTCCCACTGAAAGATCACCAACACGTCAGTCATCGGTCATCGGTCATCGGTCATCAGTCATCGGTCATCGGTCATCAGTCATCGGTCATCGCCGCATAGCGGCGTTTGATTTTAGCCCGGCCTTTCAAGGCCGGGAGTCCAAGACAAAGAAAACATCTCGTCGCGTAGCGACGATTGATTCAACGCAGGCTCAATCGTCGCGACGCGACGAAAAACACATTAATGATTCGTCCACCCGGCCTTGAAAGGCCGGGCTAAATTCATCGGTCGCTAACGCGACCCTGTAATGACCGACGACCGATGACTGTTGACCGTCGACCGATGACTGATGACTGTTGACCGATGACCGTTGACCGTCGACCGATGACTGATGACCCTTTCACTGGCCAGATGCCTTCAGGCGCTCAATCGCTTCCTTCACCGTGAATATCTTTTCGTAAATCGCTTTGCCAACAATCACGCCTTCAAGTTTGGGAAGTTTTTCCGCGAGCAGCTCCAGATCGGCCAGTGACGAAACGCCTCCCGACGCGATCACCCGAAAGCCTTCGCTCACGGCCTGTTTTAACAACAGGATATTCGGCCCCGTCAGCATCCCATCGCGGGAGATGTCGGTGACAACGACATAGCGCAGCGAGGCTTCGCGCAATTCACGCAGCAACTCTTCTACTCTAATACCACTGTCGCGGGTCCAGCCGGCCACGCGAATCGTGCCTCCTTCAACATCCAGCCCGACAGCGAGCTTTTCAGCAAATTCTCGTCCTAACTCGCGCAACAGTTTTGGATCCAAAGCGGCCGTGCCGACGACGCATCGGGCAACGCCGCCTTGAAGCACCTCTTTAATGGCGGCCGCCGTGCGCAGGCCGCCCCCCATCTGCAACTGAACACCTGCCGTCTTGGCTATTTCTCTGACACAATCCAGATTGCTCTGCACTCCGGTGCGCGCGCCGTCCAGATCGACTACGTGAATCCACCTTGCGCCCTGGCGCGCGAACTCTGAAGCGATTTCAGCCGGACGGTCCGAATAAACAGTGACGCGCTCAAAGTTTCCTCTTTCAAGACGCACGCACTTGCCGCCGAGGAGGTCGATGGAAGGGTAGAGATCCATTTTTGTGGTCCGTTGTCCGTGGTCCGTTGTCCGTTGTCCGTGGTCGGTTGTCAGTTGTCAGTTGTCAGTTGTCCGTTGTCCGTGGTCCGTTGTCCGTTGTCCGTGGTC
>DASYPF010000408.1:0-7758 GCA_036006905.1 Acidobacteriota bacterium | reverse complement strand
CTTCTGCCTTCTGCTTACCGCCTTTTCGTTCACATCAGCAGCGTCTCTGCAACAGCAACTCAATGTCGCGACCTAAGAAAACTAAAACTCCTAAGCTTCGCATCACCGACTCGGACGGCGCTATCCCGGCTTGGTTATTTTTCCTGTTGCTGGGCATTCTGTGCGCCGGCGTAATTTACTACAAGAATAACGCTGGCCGTCCGAGCGCAACGGAAGTACTGCTCCCGTCATCATCTCTGAGCCAGTTAATGCCGGCTCCACAGAGTGGCACCTCGGCGACGTTTCCTGCTGGGGCGAATCCCGCAGCTACGACGGCGGCGGGCCGTTTGGCGCTGCTTTCTTCACAGGGACCCTTTGAAAACCTTCCGGGATTTCCTCTGAACGGCTTGGGCGAAGCACAAAAGAAAAAATTCCTAGACCGCGTAAACTCGGAGCGCTGCAACTGCGGGTGCAAGGGGGATACTATCGCCAGATGCCTCGTAAAGGATCCGGCGTGCCAGATCGCCCCTGCAATGGCGAATCGGGTCTTGGCAGAAGTACAGGCAAGCGCTCATTAAAAAGCACGATTGCTTGTGCATCAAAGCTGGCACCAAACCGTAGAGACGCGCTATAGCGCGACTAAGCCCGCGAAGCGGGGGCGGCCAGCGTGTAGCCCCGGCGCAGCGAAGCGGAGCCGGGGGCTAGTCGTGAGTTTTATAGAGGGAGCCCGCAAGGCGGGCGACAGCCGAAAATTCTTTCGCAAAAAATCAATCCAAAGTGAGGCGCTATATTTCCGATCAGCAGATCCGGCATAAACGAGTGAAGAAAAACTTAGGACGCTTCTTTCGGACACATCACATCGATTTCAAGCCGGAATACTTGTTACGCTAGACCGCTGTCGCTCGCTTTGCGGGCTCACAAGCGAAGCCACACTAAACCCCCGGCTCCGCTTCGCTGCGCCGGGGGCTACACGCTGGCCGCCCGCGAAGCGGACGCATAGCAGTAGCCGGGGGTGCCCACGCACGAAGCGCGAGGCACCCCCGGTCTGCCGTCCCCCATATCGCCCGGACCGCGCAAGCGGTCCCATTAGGTTTGGCGTCGATGCGTCCGTCCCAGGTGATGTTTTTGCCTTGTGAGGTACGGAAATGTAGGTGCTCTTCAACTCCGTTGACTTCAACGCTGGAGTCTGGCGAGGATGTGCGAAGAAAAAACTAAGCGCGGCCAAGCCGCGCCCCGTATCGTAGAGACGCGGCACCGCCGCGTCTCACAAAGAGGAATCGCCCGACAAAAACCCTTTGTGCCGTTTCAAGATCCGAGTAAAATGCCGAAGTTTGTTGTAACCCTGGTGAAAAGGCCAATTACGTCCACGTTCACGTCGACGTGCACGTGAACGTGGACGTAATCGGCCTTTTTTAGTTGCGACCTTTGGCCGCAGTGCGTCTCGGTGGTGAAATCTTGGTTAATTCGTACTAGCGGTTCAAACAGCTCCGGAGGTTCGATCCATGGCTAACAGACTTTTTGCAACAAAACCGCTCAGCCTGTTGCTGGAGGAGATGAAGGGTGAAAATCGGCTGCGCAGGGTCCTCGGACCAGTGCAGCTCACCAGTCTGGGAGTGGGTGCGATCATCGGCACGGGCATCTTCGTTCTGACGGGTCAGGCGGCGCATGACAAGACCGGACCGGCGCTTATGCTCTCTTTTGTCGCCTCTGGAATCGCCTGCGTATTCGCAGCGCTCTGCTATGCTGAATTTGCATCCATGGTCCCGGTAGCGGGTTCGGCGTACACTTACGCGTATGCCACGTTGGGAGAACTGTTGGCGTGGATCATCGGATGGGATTTGGTGCTGGAGTACGCGGTCGGATCTGCCACCGTCGCGCACGGCTGGTCGGCTCACTTTCAGGAGTTTATCGAAGTCTTCGGCTGGAAGATTCCTCACAAGCTTTCTACTGCTCCATTTGATTACGATCCGCATCTCGGGAAACTGGTCTCAACTGGCACCATTTTTGATGTGCCTGCCATCGTAATCGCCACCATCATCACGATCATCTTAGTGATTGGGATCAAGGAAAGCGCGACCATCAACGCCGGTATGGTAATTGTAAAGTTGGCCATTGTTTTCTTCGTGATCATCCTGGGCGCGTTTTACGTGAATCCTGACAATTGGCATCCATTGGCTCCTTACGGTTACACGGGAGTCAGTTTCTTCGGAAAGACTTTGTTCGGCAATACCGACGCGGGTGGCCAACCGCTCGGCATGCTGGCCGGCGCGGCGATCATATTCTTCGCGTACATTGGGTTTGATTCGGTATCTACTCACGCGGAGGAAGCAAGAAAGCCCCAGCGCGATGTCCCGATTGGCATTATTACGTCATTGATCCTCTGCACGCTACTTTACATTGCAGTGTCTGCGATTCTGACCGGGATGGTTCCTTACAATAAGATTGATATCAATGCGCCCGTGGTGGATGCGTTCCGGCAAGCTGGCCTGCCATGGGCCCAATACCTGGTTGCCTTGGGGGCGCTGACCGGCATCAGTTCAGTTTTACTGGTGATGATGCTAAGCCAGCCGAGGGTTTTACTGGCGATGGCCCGAGACGGACTGCTGCCGGAGAGCTTTTTTGGCGCCGTGCACGAGCGCTTCCGCACTCCCTGGAAAGGAACAATACTAACCGGTGTATTTGTGGGGCTTCTGGCCGGCTTCCTTCCACTTCGGATTCTCGCCCAACTGGTAAATATCGGAACACTGCTGGCGTTTGTCATCGTCTGTGCTGCCGTGCTCATCATGCGGCGGACAAATCCGGACGCCGAACGTCCTTTTCGCGCGCCACTGGTTCCGCTCGTTCCCATCCTCGGAATGGCGAGCTGCTTGTTATTGATGTTCTCGTTACCTCCGGAAAACTGGCTGCGCCTTCTAATTTGGCTGCTAATCGGATTTATCATTTACTTTGGTTATGGACGTCGCCACAGCCACTTGCGCAGGAGCAGCAGGCAGTAGGCAGTTGGAAATTGCGAATGACGAAGTTCGAATGACGAATGACGAAGTTCGAATGACGAATGACGAAGTTCGAATGACGAATGATGAAGTTCCGATGGCGAATGATGACGATGTTGACCTTGTCATTTGTCATTCGTCATTCGTTATTAGTCATTGCTCGGTGATTCGGCGTTTGACATTTGATTTTGGACTTTCGACATTCGACCTGCGACTTGCGACTCTCCCGTAATGGCCGACCTGGGAAAAATCGAGAATCTCTACTTACCTTCCGCTGCCGGCCGACTGGAGGTTCTCTGGAAGCATCAGTCGCACCACACGGGTAGGTTTGCCGTCATCTGCCATCCGCATCCCCTGCATGGCGGGACGATGCACAACAAGGTTGTGTTTCATGCAGCTAAGGCTTTTTTTGACGGGAAGTTCGACGTGGTCCGATTCAATTTTCGCGGCGTCGGAGCGAGCACCGGCTCCTTTGACGGGGGTGATGGCGAGCAAGAAGACCTGCGCGTAGTCTTGCAAGAAATAATACGCCGCAACTCAGACGCTAAAGTGGTGCTGTGCGGTTACTCATTTGGCGCCTATGTTTCGGCCAAGACGGCAATGCTGGACCCTGCCGCCGCTCTGGTGCTGATCGCTCCACCGTCGAAACACTACTCCTTTGATTGTCTTAAGAACTCGAAGCTCACTACAGCGGTTGTTTTCGCAGAGCTAGATGAGTTTGCGGAAGTAGATCTTCCAAAGCGAATGATCCGCTGGCTTCAGGCGCCCCACCTGACTCTGGCGCTCCCAACCGACCACTCCTTCCAATCGCAGTTGGAAAACCTTCAGAAATTACTCAGCGCAGCTGTGGTTCCTTTCATCCAGTTCTGCCTTCAGAAATGATCCGCGCATTACTTTTCGACATGGGAAATGTCCTGATACGGTTTGACCCTCACATTGCGCTGGAAAGACTACGGGCCAAAACTCTGTACTCTCCAAACCAGATGGTGGAATTATTGAAACAATGGCCCGTAATTCTCGATTATGAATGCGGCAAAATACCGACTGGCGAGTTCTTCGACGCTCTTTGTTCGCACCTGGGCTTATGCGACTTGAACCTCGAACAGTTCCGCGATATCTGGTCCAGCATATTTTCTGAAGAGATGCTGGTCCGTCCTTCCGTGCTGCGCTCTCTGAAACAGCGTTATCGCTTAATGCTGCTTTCCAACACCAACGCCATCCACTTTGATTTCATTCGGCAGAGATTTCCCGTATTGCAAGAGTTCGATGATCTTCTTCTTTCATACCAGTTAAGGCTGGTAAAGCCGGACCCACGGATTTTCCATGAAACAGTCCGGCGCTCGCAACTGGCGCCCGAAGAGATCTTCTACATCGACGACGTAGAGGACAATGTGGCGGCGGCACGCGCCATCGGCATTCTGGGAGTCCGTTTTCAGAACGAAGCGCAGTTGCTAGAGGAACTCAGAAAACGGGGGCTTTACTTTTAGGTCAAAAGTCGAAGGTCACAGGTCACAGGTCGCAGGTCAAAAGCCGCAACTCGAGTTTCCGAAGTCGACGGGCTGAGCCGAATACGACAACAAAAGCAGGAGTACAAATTGACCTTCGACTTTCAACTTTCGACCTACGACCTGTGACCTGCGACCTGTCACTTTGAAATCGGATGAATCGACTGCATAAGTACATCCTCTGGCTGCTGATCGTCATCGCATGTGCGGTACGCTTCGTCGGCCTGGAAAAGAGCCCTCCCGGCTTTTATGCCGATGAGTCTGCAGCAGCGCTTAATGTCATTTGCATGCAGCAAACAGGCTTGTCTGCAAACGGCGAAAGGATGCCTGTTTTCGCTCATGTTGTGGGAGCGGCTTTGACTACACCGACTTACCTCTACCCCGGAGCACTGTGGGTCACCGTCTTTGGTCATTCCATCCGAAGTTTCCGAGCACTTGCCGCGTTCCTGTCAGTTCTAACCATTCTTGGAGTCTATTGTTTGGCTCTCAATCTTGGGGGCAGCGATTACGCATTTTTTGCCCTCCTGGCGGCAGCCCTCTCCCCTTGGTCTTTTCAGTTCTCCCGGATTGCCTGGGATCCGGCGGTAATGCCGTTCTTTCTGGTGTGGGGTGTCTATTTCTTTTTGCGGTCTTCCAGTGTGCGGAACTCGGTAATTTCCGGCATCTTTTTATCGCTGGCTATGTACTCTTACTATTCGGCTCGCGTGCAGATTCCACTCTTGATGGTTCCGCTGGTCTGGTTGCAGTTCCGTCGTGGG
This sequence comes from Acidobacteriota bacterium, assembly GCA_036006905.1. Taxonomy (GTDB): domain Bacteria; phylum Acidobacteriota; class UBA6911; order JACQSX01; family JACQSX01; genus DASXTB01. The sequence goes on along the minus strand of DASYPF010000408.1, from coordinate 2,523 downwards.
AATTTTAAGTGGAAACACTTTGCAATTTTCCTTGTGACTGGAATTGTCACTTGCCTTCCGCTCATTGTCCTTACGCTGAGGGGCGAATTTCAAGCGCGCACAAACGAGGTCGGTATCTTCTCAAGCGAATATCTGAAACAGTTTGGAGGATTTTCAATTCCTGTTCTCATTCAACTTCTTCTAAAAAATTTCCTGGAGCATTTCCGAGCGTCATTCCTGTTCGTTACAGGCGATCTTAATGTGAGACATTCGACCCAGTTCTTTGGAGAGCTCGGTTGGATCGATGTGCTCGCTCTGGCTGCCGGCATGCTCCTCCTTGGACGATCGGCATCCCATCGAATCCTGATGAAGAACTCCAGCAACTTTGGCTCCAGTGCCAGTTCCATCTTGTTAGTTTCCGTTTGCGGCGTTCTGTTCGGGATAGCGCCAGCCGCGCTCACCTGGGAAGGATTGCCTCATGCGCTTCGGTCCCTGGGGGCATGGCCCTTCCTATCGTTATTCACAGGCCTGTTGTTGTGGCAGGCCTGCCTGCTCTGGAAGGATTTCATCTTGATCCTCTCCGCCGCAGCAGTAGTTTATGCCTCTGTTTTTTTTTATGTCTATTTCACCTACTATCCGAAGATTGCCGGGCCCTGGTTCCACTCGCACGTGAAACAAGCGGCTCTCTCCGCCGCCAAAGATGGCGATTGGGACGAGTTTTTGGATGCGGTGGGAGACAAATATGAAGACGTCTGGATTCGTTACTATCTCATTCAGTATGGAAAGAAGACATGCCTCTCTAGTTCCGAGAAACTAAAGGCGTTGCATCAAGCTCGCGGCGAGACCAGCAACGGGCGCTAGGCAGGAAGCAGTAGGCAGTAGGCAGTAGGCAGTAGGCAGTAGGCAGGAGGCAGTAGGCAGTAGGCAGTAGGCAGTAGGCAGGATTCAGGAGGCAGGAGGCAGGAGGCAGTATTGTTCATTGGGCATTCGTCATTAGTCATCGGCAGTCCGTATTGATCGCTCGTCGTGCTACGAGAACAGTGACGAATGACGAATACCTCCTGCCGCCTGCCTCGATCCTGCCGCCTGCCGCCTGCCTCCTGCTTCCTGCCTACTGATTCCTGCCGACTGCTTACTGCCTCCGGTGTACCCACACTGTGTCATAGAGCGGAGTTTCACCGGGCGCAATCAAGACGGTCCTGGCTTGCACTACGGGCAATGCATAGAGGGCGGCAAAAGAGACGAGATTTTGTCTTGGTTCGTTGTGGATCAAATAAGCGCCTTTTTTCATCATCGACTCGATATTGGCCAGCGAGAGCAATATCTCCTTGTCGTTGAAATACAGAAACACGTTGGTCACCACAATCAGGTCATAGCCCGGCGACGGATCGTAGCGTTCAGTAATAATGTTGAGCTTGCCGGCGCTCACTTTGCCAGCTAGATCTCTTTTCACCAAGATCGACTTCTTCAAGCGGCTCGCATAGGCAGACGGCAAGTTATCGAGAGGCGACTCAAAGCCGATGCTCTTGCCCAGTTGCTTGAAATAGTCTCGGTATTCCGCCGTGAATGAGTGCTTTGCGTTATCGGCAACACCGGATATCAGCGCCAGGCGTCGCGACTCTTCTCTGGAAAATTCATCCACAAAGCGGACCACCCTATCATTGATATCGACGCAATCAATCCGCACCCGATCCAAGGCCGCCAACTTAAAGGCAAACAGCGCATCAGCCACTGCATAGGGTTGATAGCTCTGCGGCCCGAAAATGTCCATCAGGTCTGTGCGCGGCGCAAAGTCGATGCCCGGGCCCACAATCAACACTTTGTTCAATTGCAGCGCAGGTCTCTCGGCCTTGAGCGCTCCGAGCGCGATATAGACTGCGAAGTTTGCTTCGATTTGGGTGTCGGTGCTATGCCCGCGCGTTTGATAGAGAGACGAGATGTCTACGGCCAGCCGTAGAGGTTCAGCATGCCGCTTCTTGACGTTTTTCTGCGCGCTAAATTCTTTCTGATAGAGAAACTTCATGCTGCGCGCGTACTGCCGGTAGAGATATTGAACCAGGGATTCCGACGCGTTTTTGTTTTTCTGGATAAAATCCTGAAAGTAAACGAGCCTCTCATCGCGGGCCGACCGGTCCCACGTTCCCGATTTTTTTAATACCCGCGTGAAATCCTGGAATCTCAGAAAAACGGGCTGTGGAAGCCGCTCGATTGGCGGCAAGTAAGACGAATCATTCCAGTATCGGCTTTTCTCGTCGGCCGTCAGCTCTTGAACAAAAGCATAGGCGCTGAGCGCCGGCTCAATTCCCGGCTGGCGCGTAAAGCGCCTCGACTGCAGCACGTAATAGATCAGATGATCGTTTTCACCTTCGAGCATGCGCGCTTCGGTGCGAATATTGATGGAGCGCGTGTAACCATCGAACCTACGTTCGTCAACTCCTTGTTTTGCAAGCAGGCGTTGGGCGGCCGCGGGAAAGTCATCAAACTGGATGAGACGTTTGGCTAGAGAGCTAGCGGCGATGAGACTGAACGCGAGAATCGCCCGCG